>CAMYKJ010000178.1:8225-9491 GCA_947258945.1 uncultured Ectothiorhodospiraceae bacterium | reverse complement strand
CCGAAATGGTTCCAGGACTTTGCGTGGCCGATGCCGAACCTGATCATGGCCGGTATCCCGGGATTCGAGAAGGTGGCCACCAGCCTGATGAAGAAGACCTTCAAGAACAAGGGGGTGGCCAGTATCGAGGAACTGCGCAGCCTGTGCCTGGAAGCGGATGTGAAGATGGTCGCCTGCCAGATGACCGTGGACGTATTCGGTTTCGATGCCAACGAGTTCATTCCCGAGGTGACGGACTTCGTCGGTGCCACCTCCTTCCTGCCGGTTGCGCAGGAATCCGACGTCTGCCTGTTTATCTGATCATGGCAAACCGGTAAGCCGGCCTGTCTGAACGACTGCAAGGGCGTGCAACTGCACGCCCTTGTTGCCTTGAGATCGATCGTGTCTGACCCTGTTGATCTCTGTTGTCTCTGGCACCCGTGATCTCCAATACCATGCAGTCTCTGTTTCCACCTGTTGAGCCCCGGCAAACGTACACCGTCCCGGTCGGAGACGGGCACAGCCTGTACGTGGAAGAATGCGGTAACCCGGTCGGTCTGTCGGCAGTGTTTGTGCATGGCGGCCCGGGTGCGGGCTGTGAGCTGTATCACCGCCGGTTTTTCGATCCCGAACGGTACCGTATTGTACTGTTCGACCAGCGTGGTTGCGGACGGTCCACGCCCCATGCCGGTCTGCAGGGTAATAACACGCAGGCACTGGTCGCCGATATGGAAATCATCCGCGAACGACTCGGCATCGATCGCTGGCTGGTGTTCGGTGGTTCCTGGGGATCGACGCTGGGACTGGTGTACGCCGAAACCCATCCGGACAGGGTGCTGGCCCTGGTGTTGCGTGGCATCTTCCTGTGCCGCCCCCGTGATATTCACTGGTTTTACCAGGACGGCGCATCGTACCTGCTGCCCGATTACTGGCAGGACTATCTCGCCGTGGTCGCGCCGGACGAGCGCAATGACATGGTCGCTGCCTATTACCGGCGACTGACGGGTGCTGACGAGAGCACCATGCTGTCGGCCGCACAGGCCTGGTCACTGTGGGAGGGCAGGGCATCGACCCTGCTGCCCAGTGCCTCGGTAGTCGATCACTTTGCCAGTCCCGGCACGGCGCTCAGTCTTGCCCGGATCGAATGCCACTATTTTATGCACGACAGCTTCCTGGCCGAAAACCAGATACTCGCCCGGGCAGGCCGCCTGCGCGATATTCCCGGTGTTATCGTGCACGGACGCTACGATGTGGTGTGTCCGCTGGAACAGGCCTGGGCACTGCATC
>CAMYKJ010000178.1:6657-8204 GCA_947258945.1 uncultured Ectothiorhodospiraceae bacterium | reverse complement strand
GTGGATGTCGAGGGTCGATGCATTGCATCGATCGGTCACGGCCTGCTGGTGCTGGTCGGCGTCCAGCGCGATGACAGCGAGCATGAACTCGAGCGCCTGCTCGAGCGCCTGCTGGGCTATCGCGTTTTTCCGGATGAGCAGGGCAGGATGAACCGGGATGTACGCCAGGCCGCGGGCGGGCTGTTGCTGGTGCCGCAGTTTACGCTGGCGGCGGATACGCGCAGCGGTACGCGCCCGGGTTTCTCCACCGCTGCCGCACCGGACGAGGGACGCCGCCTGTTCGAGCTGATGGTGGAGCGGGCCAGGGAACGGCATGATCCCGTTGCGGCCGGCCGTTTTGGTGCCGATATGCAGGTGGCACTGGTCAACGACGGGCCGGTGACATTCAGTCTCGAGGTGCGCCCGGCCCGGTGACTGAAAATGACGGGTTTTCAGGGCGCGTTAAACTGTTACTATACTTTTACTCCATGATTTTTAACGGAACACGGTGATGCCAGAACGACAGGCTGCAGTACAACGCGACACACTCGAAACGCAGATCGGTGTGTCGGTCAATCTCGATGGCAGTGGCAAGGGTGTGTTCGAGACCGGCCTGCCGTTTCTCGAGCACATGCTCGACCAGGTGGCGCGTCACGGGATGATGGATCTCGAGGTCAGGGCTAAAGGCGATCTGCAAATCGATGCCCATCACACGGTCGAGGACATTGGCATCACGCTTGGCCAGGCGATCGGCCAGGCCGTGGCCGACAAGCGCGGTATCCGTCGCTATGGACATGCCTACGTCCCGCTGGACGAGGCATTGTCGCGCGTGGTGATCGATTTCTCCGGGCGGCCGGGACTCGAGTACCACGCCAGTTATCCGCGCGCGCGTATCGGCGATTTCGACGTGGACCTGTTGCACGAATTTTTTCAGGGCTTCAGCAACCACGCCCTGGTGACAATGCACATCGACTGCCTGCGCGGTGACAATGCACATCACGTCGCAGAAACAATTTTCAAGGCTTTCGGACGTGCCATGCGCATGGCACTGGAAGCCGATGCTGCCATGGGTGACAGGCTGCCCTCGACCAAGGGGAGTCTCTGACGCTGCACGAACCGGTCTGAACCGTTATGTCCTCGATTGCAATCATCGACTATGGCATGGGCAACCTGCATTCCATTGCCAAGGCCTTTGAACATGTTGCCGGCAGGGAGCGCGTCATCGTCAGCAGTGAGCACGATGTCATTCGTGCGGCAGACCGCGTGGTGTTTCCCGGCGTGGGCGCGATTCGCGACTGCATCGCGGAACTGCGCCGCACCGGACTGGACGACCTCATCCGCGAGCTGGTCGCAAGCCGGCCCCTGCTCGGCGTCTGCCTCGGCCTGCAGGCGCTGTTCGAGGTGAGCGAGGAAAACGACGGGACAGACTGCCTGGGCATACTGCCGGGCAGGGTAGTGCGTTTCCCGAAAGGCATGCAGGACAGTGACAGCGGCGAACACCTCAAGATACCGCACATGGGCTGGAACAGGGTCGTGCAGACGCGCGAACATGCCATGTGGGCGGATAT
>CAMYKJ010000178.1:0-6600 GCA_947258945.1 uncultured Ectothiorhodospiraceae bacterium | reverse complement strand
ACCGATGCTAGTGATACCCGCGATTGATCTGAAAGATGGCCGCTGCGTGCGCTTGCGCCAGGGCCGCATGGAAGATGAAACCGTGTTTGGCGATGATCCGGTCGAGGTGGCCGGCCGCTGGGTCGACGCCGGTGCACGACGCCTGCACATGGTGGACCTTAACGGCGCCTTCGAAGGCAAGCCGGTGAATGCCGCTGCCATCAAGGCGGTTGCCGAGGCCTATCCCGAACTGCCCATCCAGGCCGGTGGCGGCATTCGGGACGAGGAGACGGTACAGGCATATCTGGATGCCGGGGTGCAGTTTGTCATTATCGGCACGCGGGCCGTGAGTACACCGCATTTCGTCAATGACCTGTGTGTGGAGTTTCCGGGCCATATCATCGTCGGGCTCGATGCAAAGGACGGCAAGGTCGCCATCGACGGCTGGTCCAAGCTGTCCAACCACTCGGTTATCGACATGGCACAGCGCTTCGAACAGGATGGCGTGGAAGCCATCGTGTTCACCGACATCGGGCGTGACGGCATGATGAGCGGCGTCAATCTCGATTCCACGGTCGAGCTGGCGCAGGCGATCCATATCCCGGTCATCGCTTCCGGCGGCATTACCAATATCGATGATATACGTGCGCTGTGCGGGGTGACGGACGAGGGCATCATGGGTGCAATCACCGGGCGTGCCATTTACGAAGGCACGCTGGACCTGGCCGAGGCACAGAAGCTGGCGGACGAATTGTGCGCCGGTGACGCGCAGGGCTGAGCATGGGGCTGGCGAAACGCATCATTCCCTGTCTGGATGTCGATGCCGGGCGCGTCGTAAAGGGCGTGCAGTTCGTCGATATTCGCGATGCAGGCGATCCGGTCGAGGTTGCGCGGCGTTACGACGAGCAGGGTGCCGACGAACTGACCTTTCTCGATATCACCGCCAGCTCCGATCAGCGCGAAACCATGGTCCACGTGGTGGAGCAGGTGGCCGGCGAGGTATTTATCCCGCTGACGGTCGGCGGTGGCATTCGCGAGGTTGCCGACATCCGGCGCATGCTGAACGCCGGTGCCGACAAGGTCGGGATCAATACCGCCGCGGTCTTTAATCCGGAATTTGTGAAGGAAGCCGCACAACGCTTCGGGTCGCAATGTATCGTGGTAGCCATCGATGCCAAGCGGACCAGTGGCGAGCACGAGCCGCCGGCATGGGAGATCTACACCCACGGCGGCCGCAAGCCGACGGGCATCGATACCGTCGAGTGGGCGCAGCGCATGACGGATTACGGCGCCGGCGAGATCCTGCTGACCAGCATGGATCGTGACGGTACGCGCGATGGTTTTGACCTGGAACTGACCCGCACCGTAAGCGATGCCGTCGATGTGCCGGTGATAGCCTCCGGCGGTGTCGGCACGCTGCAACACCTGGCGGAGGGCGTGACCGAGGGTCGGGCAGATGCGGTGCTGGCGGCCAGCATTTTTCACTTTGGCGAGCACACGGTGGCCGAAGCCAAGCAGTACATGGCAAAGCAGGGTATTGAAGTAAGATTATAAAAATATACATCGTCGCATATTCACGAAGGGCGTTAAGCAATAATATTCCCTGGATATTACGGTTCCCTCCCCCTGAGGGGGATGGTGAGGGAGAGGGGATATAATCAGGAAAATGCCCTGTGATGAATCCCCTCTCCCCAACCCTCTCCCGGAGGGAGAGGGGCCAAACACACTTTGCTGCCTTCGCACCATTGCGGCGAATAGAGAATTTTCAGACATGAGCAACGAAGACTGGCTGGAAGAAGTCAAATGGACCGCTGACGGACTGGTCCCGGCAATCGCGCAGGATGCGCAGGACGGGCGTATCCTGATGATGGCGTGGATGAACCGTGAGGCCTTGCAGCTGACGGCAAGCACGGGCAAGGCGGTCTACTGGTCGCGTTCCCGCGGCAAACTCTGGCGCAAGGGCGAAGAGTCAGGCCACCAGCAGCGGGTCAGTGAAATCAGGCTGGACTGTGATAACGACGTGATCGTGCTGCAGGTGGAGCAGGCCGGTGGTATCGCCTGTCATACCGGCCGACGCAGCTGTTTTTACCAGCGCCTGGACAATGATCGCTGGGTTGCCGTTGACCCGGTACTGAAAGACCCGCAACGGATTTACAGCAAGTAGTTTCTGGCGGAAGGTATATTATGAACGATACACTGGAAAAACTGGCCGCAGTCATCGATGCGCGCAAGGCTGCGGACCCCGGCAGTTCCTACGTGGCCGGGCTGTTCGACAAGGGCATGAACAGCATACTCAAGAAGATCGGTGAGGAGGCCGCTGAAACTATTGTGGCCGCAAAGGAGCCGGACGATGCACAGCTGGTGCATGAAACGGCCGACCTGTGGTTTCACACCCTGGTGATGCTGGCCGCACGCGGGCTGGGGCCGGAGGCCGTACTTGCCGAGCTGGAGCGTCGTTTCGGGACGTCCGGTATCGAGGAAAAGGCCGCGCGCGGTAAATAGGTATAAACTGTTTCTGTGTTGACACAGGTGGAGTAGATAGATGGGAATTAGTATCTGGCAATTACTGATCATTCTCGCGATCGTACTGGTTCTGTTCGGTGCCAAGCGCCTGAAGAATGTCGGTTCCGATCTCGGCGGCGCCATCAAGGGTTTCAAGAAGGCTATGCACGAGGGCGAGGATGATTGACGGTGAAGTCACCAGCAAGGACAAGGACAAGGCCTGACGCTGACTGAACGGGGTACAACGACTGTACCGTCCCGCCATGTTCGATATCGGTTTCACGGAAATCATTTTTATCATGGTGATCGCCCTGCTGGTGGTCGGTCCCGAACGGCTGCCGCGTATTGCGCGCACCGCCGGTCTCTGGGTCGGCAAGATGCGCGGCTTTGTTTCGTCGGTGAAGGCCGATATCGACCGTGAACTGGCGACCGATGAATTGCGCAAGGCGCTGGACAAACAGGCTGCTGTACCCGAGCTCGAGGAACTGATCGACGAGGTCACCGGAGACCCGCTCAAGGCCGGTGAACGTGGCATCGATGGACCGGCTGCCGGGAAGCCCGCTGAAAACCTGAAGCAAGGCACGCCAGATGAGCCTGACGGGCAAGCAGAAAAAGATACCTGAGGCTGTGGAAGACGCCGAGCAGCCGCTGATTTCGCACCTGGTCGAGCTGCGCGATCGCCTGTTGCGCATCGTGCTCGCAGTTGCCGTGGTGTTCATGGCGCTGATCCCGTTTTCGAACACCCTGTTTACTCACCTGTCCGGTCCGTTGCTGGTACACATGCCGGAAGGTACCAGCATGATTGCCATCGAGGTGGCGTCACCGTTCCTGATTCCCTTCAAGCTGACGCTGTTCCTGGCGGTGTTTATCTGTGTTCCGTTTTTGCTGTACCAGCTGTGGTCGTTCATTGCACCCGGGCTCTACCGGCATGAGCGTCGACTGGTCATGCCATTACTGGTTTCGAGTACCTTCCTGTTTTATGCCGGTGCGGCGTTTGCGTATTTCGTCGTCTTCCCGCTGGTGTTCGCGTTCTTCACCAGTACCGCACCGGTGTCGGTGATGACCGACATCAGCCGCTATCTCGATTTTGTCCTGACCCTGTTCTTTGCCTTTGGTGCGGCGTTCGAGGTGCCGATCGTGACGGTGCTGCTGGTGTGGACCGGCATGACCACGCGCGAGGGGCTGCGCAGCAAACGCCCGTATATTATCGTCGGCGCGTTCGTGATCGGCATGCTGCTGACGCCGCCCGATATCATTTCGCAGACCCTGCTGGCCGTGCCGATGTGGATCCTGTTCGAACTGGGCGTGGTGTTTTCCGCGTGGTTCGAGCAGGAGCGTGAAGAGGACGGGGATGAAGAACAGTTCCAGCCGCTCAGCGAGAAGGAAATGGACGAGGAGCTGGAGCGGATCGAGGCAGACGAAAAGGATCAGTAATCCAGCGTGTTGCGCACGTCACCCACCGGAGATTTTCTTCAATTCCGGTGCCGACGTCTGGCTGTATTCCACCGGCTCGCCGTACAGGCCGATCTCGATGGGAACCGGCTTGGCAATTGCATACCCCTGCGCGTAGTCGATCCCGATTTTCCTGACGGCCTCCAGTGTCTGCTTGTCCTCGACGAATTCCGCAATCGTCCTGATATTCATACTGTGTCCGATCTGATTGATCGCCTCGACCATGGCCAGGTCGGTCTTGTCGTGAACCATGTTTGTCACGAAGCAACCATCCAGCTTGAGATAGTCCACTGCCAGGTTTTTCAGGTAACCGAAGGAGCTCAGCCCGACACCGAAATCATCGAGTGCGAAACGACAGCCCATGGTGCGCAGTTTAGAGATCAGGCTCGATGCGTTGGACAGGTTGGCGATAACCGCCGTTTCCGTGATCTCGAAGCATAGCAGCTCTGGTGCGACGCCACTGTTGCGGATTTCGGTTACCAGGAATTCCATGAAACGCTCGTCAGACAGGGACTGGCCGGACAGGTTGATGCAGCATGTGCTCAGGTGGTCCCTGATACGCTGCTTGTCGAGGGCCAGCATGTGGAAGGTATTCGTGACGACCCAGCGGTCGATGGCCGGCATCAACTGGAAGCGTTCCGCGGAGGCGATGAATGAACCCGGACCGACGATCCGGTTGTAGTCGTCCAGCATCCTGATCAGCACCTCGCCATGCGTGGTGTTTACCTCGCCCGGTTCCCGTGTCAGCTTGGCGATTGGCTGGAAGAACAGCCGGAAGCGGTCTTCTTCCAGCACGTTCTGAATACGCTGCACCCATTGCATCTGGCCATGGCGTTCGGCCACTGCCTCGTCATTCTGTTCGTAGATATGTACACGGTTGCGACCCTGCTCCTTGGCGATATAGCAGGCGGAGTCCGCTGCACTCAGGATATCCGACAATGTGCCGCAGTCCTGGTCAATCGGTACCAGGCCAATACAGACACCGATGCGGAAAGAGTTGTTGTCCCATACGAAACGGAAGTCTTCCACGATCTTGCGCAGCGATTCGACCACTTCGGTCGCGTTCTCGATCGAGCAGCCCTCCAGCAGGATGCCGAACTCGTCGCCACCAAGCCGCGCCAGCGTGTCCGCCTCGCGCAGTTCCATGCGCAGTCTGATCGTCAGCTGCTTGAGCAGTTCATCGCCCGCGATGTGGCCGCTGGTGTCGTTCACGACCTTGAAGTTGTCCAGGTCGAGGTAGCACAGCGCATGGCGATTGTTTTCCTCGCGCGCGTCGTTGATCGCCTGCTTCAGCCTGTTTTCGAATTCACGGCGGTTCAGCAGGCCGGTCAGGGAGTCATGCGTCGCCTGGTAGGACATCTTCTTCGCCAGACCGCGCAGTTCAGTGACGTCGTGGAACACGAGCACGACGCCTGTGATGTCGGCGTTCGCGTCGCGAATCGGCGAGGCATTGACCTCGACCGAGGTTGGCTGGTCGCGGTAGCGATGGATGAGCAGCAGGTGGCCGGTGAGCATAATGCTCTTGCCCTGTTCCAGGCACTGGCTGGCCGGGTTCGGTGGCTCCTCCTGGTATTTTTCATCGAACAGCCTGAAGACCTTGTGCATGGGTTTGCCGCGTGCATCCTCGAGTTTCCAGCCGGTCGAGAGTTCCGCGACAGTGTTCATGTACTCGACATTGCCGTTCATGTCAGTCGTGATCACGCCGTCGCCGATCGAGCCCAGTGTGACCTCGGCGCGCTCCTTCTCCTTCTGCAGCGCCTCCCTGGCCATATTCAGTGCGGTGGTGTCGCGGATGGTGCCCTCGATCCCGACCGGATTGGCCTGGGTGTCATAGCGATAGTGCGAGTTTTCTGAAACCCAGATATGGGTACCGTTCTTGTGCACCAGGCGGGTCTCGAAGTGTTGCAGGCGGCCGGAGTGGATGTTCAATGCGTGTTTGAGCTGGGCATGATCACCGGCATTCAGGTAGAACTCCTTGATGTTCCTGTCAACGACCTCGTGTGCGTCATAGCCCAGCAGTTGCCTGATGGATGGCGTCGCCCACTGGATGATGCCGTCGAGGTCGGTCTGGTAAATCGTATCCTGCATGCTTTCGAAGATTGCACTCATGCGCTGCTCTGATGCCCGAATACGCTCCTCGGCCAGCTGTCGCTCTTTAATCTGTTCCTGCAGCTGCGCGTTCATGCGCTCGGCATATTTCTGGGCGTTTTCCGCGGTCTCGCGCGTACTGATCAGGTTCGTGATGAGCTCGGTGTTGTGCGTACCGAGTCCGATGGTGTTGACCTGCACCTTGCGCACGGCACTGGATGCGCCGAGCATGAGGTAGAGGAATATGACATTCAGGCCGGCCATCGCATATTGCATCGTGCCACCCGTGTAAATGAACCACGCGGTGATCGGCAGCAGTGCAGGTATTACAAACGCCGACAGCGTGCGCGGGGAGAACTGCATGGATGTAAAGGCGGTCAGTGACATACCGGCAAGCACAACCATGGCAAATATCTGGTGAAGCAGATCGCTGTAGACGGTGGACAATACGCCGAACCATCCCCAGCAGGCACCGGACAGCAGGGAGCCGACAATGTACTGCCTGCCCCAGACGTTGACTTCGTCGCGCCGTTCCCAGGAATTGCTGGCAGAAACAAACAGTGAGCGGATGCCGACGGT
>CAMYKJ010000177.1 GCA_947258945.1 uncultured Ectothiorhodospiraceae bacterium | reverse complement strand
AAAGGGATAGTTGTGTTGTTGATGCATAAACAGGCCTCGCGCGAAGTCACCTGAACGCAATAAATTACTCGCGCAAAGCCGCCAGGACGCAAAGAAAAAAGCCACAGAGAACACAGAGAATAAAAATAGCACGTCATTCCCGCGCAGGCGGGAATCCAGTCTGGAAATTACAACTGCAATCAATAAATACTGATCAGCCTGTGGCTGCAGTGCACTGTTCTATCGTAAGCAATAATCAGGGTGTGCGGTTACATGTTTGCCGCTGGATTCCCGCCTGCGCGGGAATGACAGTAATTTTTCCAGCATTGAGTATTTGTTTTTCTCTGTATCCTCTGTGGCTTTTTTTCTTTGCGTCTTGGCGGCTTTGCGCGAGCCGGTTTAGGACTGGATTCCCGCCGTAGCCTGTCCCCGCGAAGGCGGGGACGGGAATGACAGTAATTTTTCCAGCATTGAGTATTTGTTTTTCTCTGTGTTCTCTGTGGCTTTTTTTCTTTTTTCTCTGCGTCTTGGCGTCTCTGCGCGAGTATTTTATTTTCTTTGCGTTCAGGCGGCTTTGCGCGAGGCCTGTTTATGCCTCAACGACACACCTATCCCTTTCTTTCGTCGGCGACCCTGTTGCGCAGGTAGACCGGGATGGCATCGGCTGCTGCAACCGTCCTGCCGGCCCGGAAATCCGTCACGGCGATGGTCGCCACATCACGTGCCCTGGGCTCGAGGTCGTGCATAACCCGCACCAGCTGCTCACCGGCCTGCGCCGCCAGCACTTCACCGTGCGCGGCCCAGCCACTGCCGATGCCCACCCAGTCTGACCCGGCGGGCATATCTATGTCGGCTGGCGCACACACACGCTCCTCGCCAAGCAGTTCCGGTCGGTCGCTGCCGGATTGCCGATATGCCCCCCAGTACACCTCATCCTTGCGTGCATCGAGCGCGGCCAGCATATGCGCCTGGCCGGTCTCGCGCATGCCGCCCTGCGCCAGTACCGCCAGGGTCGAGACCGGCACGACCGGCAGGTCGACGGCGAAGGCGATCCCCTGGATAACGCTGGCAGCGATGCGCACACCGGTAAACGAACCCGGTCCGCAGCCGAACGCACAGGCATCCAGCTCGGCAACACGCAGACCGGCCTCGACCAGCAGGGACTCGATCATGGGCAGTATCAACGACGCATGCTGGCGCGGTGCCAGCGCGTGTCGTTCCTCGATACGGCCGTCGATCGACAGTGCCGCGGAACAGGCCGCCGACGAGGTCTCGATGGCAAGCAGGCGCGTCATGACGGCAGGCCGGTCGTCAGCGGGTCCGTTATGCCCGATCCGACCCCGGCGAAGAACTCGTGCACGTCATCAACATCACGTGTACGCGGCATGGCCGGCAGGCTGTTGAGAAAGATGCGGCCGTAGGATTTTCCGAGCAGGCGCGGATCGCACAAAACCAGCACACCCCGGTCCGCCTGGTCGCGGATCAGCCGGCCGATGCCCTGCTTGAGGGTGATCACTGCACGCGGCAGCTGGTATTGCATGAACGGGTTGGCGCCCTGCTCACGCAGGGCCTCGATACGGGCCTGCAGCACGGGATCACCCGGCGAGCCAAACGGCAGCTTGTCGATAATCACGCAGGACAGCGTCTCGCCGCGTACATCCACGCCTTCCCAGAAACTGCTGGTACCCAGAAGCACGGCATTGCCCGCCGCCCGGAACTGTTCCAGCAGCTCGCGCCGCGGCGCGTCGCCCTGCACCAGCAACGGGTAGTCGCAGTCATCCGCCAGCAGTTTGGCCGCCGTCCGCAAGGCGCTGTGGCTGGTGAACAGGATGAAGGCGCGCCCGCTGCTGGCCTCGAGCACAGCGCGCGCGCAGGCCACCACGGCCTCGACATAGCCGGGTTGATTCGGCTGCGGCATATTCTCCGGCAGATACAGCAGGGCATTGCGCTGGTAATCGAACGGACTGTCGAGTTTCAGGGTGTCGGCATCCTCCAGTCCCAGCTGTGTGGCGAAGTGACTGAAGCTGTCACCGACCGCGAGTGTCGCCGACGTGAAGATCCAGGCACTCGACAGCGTTTCCAGGCACTCGCGAAACACCGGTGCGACATCCAGCGGCGTCAGGTTGAGACGGAACGAGGTACGGAAGGTCTCGAACCAGTGGATATACTCGCCCGAGGCATGTTGCTGTAACAGTGCCAGCCGGTCGCGCAGCAATACGGCCCGCTGGCGGCAGCTTTCCAGGCCCTTGCCACGCTCCGCGGCCATCGCCAGCCATTCCGACAACTGCTGCAATGATTGCTGCAGGTCCTCAAGGACCGCCTGCAGTTCGCTGCTACCGGATACCTCGGACCAGGCGGCACGCCGGTCACGCTGACCCAGCGCCAGGCGCACGCGGTGCACCTGGCCTTCCAGTTGCCCGGCGGCATCCGGCAGGTCCTGCATATCGCCGGCCTCGCGCAGGTGTTCCAGACGGATGTCGCGCGCCAGGTCGCGCAGCTGGTGGCTGCTCAGCGTGGTGCCGAAAAACACCGAGGCCACCTCGGGCAGCTGGTGCGCCTCGTCGATGACGAAGGCATCGGCACCCGGCAGCAACTCGCCGAAGCCCTCCTCCTTCAACACCATGTCGGCGAACAGCAGGTGGTGATTGATGACCACCACGTCGGCTTCCATGGCATGGCGGCGCGCCTTCACGACGTAACACTCCTGGTAGTGTTCGCATTCCAGGCCGAGACAGTTCTCGGTCGTGGAGGTCACCCGCGGCCACACCGGGGAATCCTCCGACAGCAGGCCGAGTTCGGCGATGTCACCCTGACGGGTGCGTCCCGACCAGGCGCGCACCTCTTCCAGTTCGTGCAACTGCCTGCCCTGCAGACGGCCGCCATCCCCGGCAGCCGTTGCCAGCCGGTGCAGGCACAGGTAATTCGTCCGTCCCTTCAACAGGGCGGTATTCACCGGCGCGTGCAGCGCCTCGCGCACAATCGGCAGGTCCTTGCCATACAGCTGGTCCTGCAGGTGACGCGTACCGGTCGAGATAATGACCCTGCGCCCCGATCGCAGCACCGGCATCAGGTAGGCGAACGTCTTGCCGGT
>CAMYKJ010000176.1 GCA_947258945.1 uncultured Ectothiorhodospiraceae bacterium | reverse complement strand
AATCAAATGCTATAAATGCTAATAAGAACGGCTGCAGGAGCGGATCGCACGATGCGCATGGACAAGGCTGCGAAGCGGCCTTGTAGTTCCCGCCGCGAGAGGCAGGGAAGCCGGGAGCGGCCCCGCGAATAATTCGCGCACGCGGTGCGCTCCTACAGCTATTATTTAAGGTTTCGTATTAACCGAATTTCCGTGTCCTTCCGTGGATTCCGTGGCTAGAGGTTTCTTTTTTCTCTGTGTTCTCTGTGGCAAGGTTTTTAGTGAATAGAACCTCGCAACCCTGCCATAGCCGATCGCTGGCGGTGCGCACAGCGATCCCTGCCCCTATAATGACCCCATGACTGACAAACCCCACCGCAACACCCTGTTTGTCGAGGACGCCGAGATCCTCAATCACGACAGCTATCCAGGTGACCAGTACATCCTCCGGGTACAGGCGCCGCGCTGTGCGGCGGCTGCACAACCCGGCAGTTTCGCGCACCTGCAGTGCGATCCCGCCCTGCCCATGCGGCGGCCGCTGTCGATCATGCGCGTCGACGCTGACGCCGGCTGGGTGGAATTCCTCTACAAGACCGTGGGTACGGGGACGCGGGCACTGGCCCGGCGCAAATGTGGCGAGTCTGTCAGCATGATCGGCCCCATCGGGGTGCCCTTCGAGCCCGACCGGACCCGGCCGCGCACCCTGTTGCTGGGCGGCGGTGTCGGCATCCCGCCCATGGTATTTCTGGCCGACCGCCTGCGTCGCGACCCCCACTGGCAGCCGGTCGTCATGATGGGCTCCGAGGTGCCATTCCCGTTCCGGGCGCAACCCTCGCGCTTCATCCTGCCGGGCATGCCGGAGGGCGTCATCGCCACCATGCCGCTGCTGGAGGACTGGGGCATGCCCGCCCGCCTTGCCAGTCTGCAGGGCTATCCGGGCTGTCACGCGGGCTACATCACCGACCTGGCCCGCCTGTGGCTGGACGCATTGCCGCCGGATGCGACCAACGAGGTGAGCCTGTTCGCCTGCGGCCCGCACCCGATGCTGGCGGCCGTTGCGACACTGGCGGCGGAGTACAGTCTGCCGTGCCAGGTGTCGCTGGAGGAATACATGGCCTGTGCGGTCGGCGGTTGCGCCGGCTGCACCGTGCGCATCAATACGCCCGACGGCCCGGCCATGAAGCGCGTATGCGTGGACGGGCCGGTGTTTGATGCGCAGGCGGTCGAATGGGGGTAGGAGCGGGACACATGCGATCTCATTGGTGAATAGATATTGATGCGCGTAACCCAGCCACTGATGTCATTCCCGCGAAAGCGGGAATCCAGTGGCAAGAGATGCACATTACCTGAAAACCAGGAGCTGAATATCAACTGACCGGACATTGCTATCAGGTCGGAGCAATCAGATGGGCTGGATCCCCGCCGGAGCCTGTCCCCGCGTAGGCGGGGACGGGGATGACAAAAATAAAAAACGGGCGCCTCAGCGCCCGTTTTCAGTTCAGGTGTTTGTCTTTCAATCCTGTTCTTGCAGGAACACGTTGTCCATCGCCGTGGCAAACTTGTCGACATCGCCCTCGTCGAGCTTGACCATCAGGCGGACCTCGTTGGCGGAATCGGCGTAATGCAGTGCATCATCGTAGCTGATCTCGCCTTCCTTGTAGAGGTTGAACAGCGCCTGGTCGAACGTGACCATGCCCTGCTGCGTGGACTGCTTCATCACTTCCTTCAGCTTGTGGATCTCGCCCTTCTGGATCACGTCGCTGACCAGCGGCGTTCCCAGCAGGATCTCGATACACGCGCGACGGCCCTTACCGTCCTTGCGCGGTATCAGCTGCTGTGCCAGGAAGGCCTTCATGTTCATCGCCAGGTCCATGAACAGCTGCGAACGACGCTCTTCCGGGAAGAAGTTGATGATACGGTCCATCGCCTGGTTGGCGTTGTTCGCATGCAGCGTCGCCAGACACAGGTGACCGGTTTCCGCGAAGGCGATGGCGTGGTTCATGGTCTCGCGATCGCGGACCTCGCCGATCAGGATCACGTCCGGCGCCTGTCGCAGGGTATTCTTCAGTGCCTTCTCGAAGGACTCGGTATCGATGCCGACCTCGCGCTGCGTGATGATACAGCCCTCGTGCTTGTGCACGAATTCGATCGGGTCCTCGATGGTGATGATGTGACCGGTACCGTTCTTGTTGCGATAACCCAGCATGGCGGCCAGCGAGGTCGACTTACCGGTGCCGGTTGCACCGATGAAGATGATCAGGCCGCGCTTGGTCATGGCCAGGTTCTTCAGGATCGGCGGCAGGTTCAGCTCCTCGATGGTCGGGATATAGGTCTCGATGCGGCGCAGCACGGCGCCGGCATTGTTGCGCTGGATAAAGGCGCTGGCACGGAACCGGCCGATTCCCTCGGCGGAGATGGCGAAGTTGCACTCGTGCGTGGCATCGAATTCCTCGCGCTGGGCCGGGGACATCATGCTGGTCACCATCTCCGTTGCGCTTTCCGGCGTCAGCACTTCTTCCGCCACCGGCGAGGTCCTGCCGTCGATGCGCATGGTCGGCGGCACCCCGACCGTGATGTACAGGTCGGAGGCATTCTTGTCATGCATCAGTTGCAACAGGGGTATCAGATCCATAGTTGTTCTCCCGCTACTGGCTTACCTGAAGTTTTCCTTGATCGCGGCCTTGGCGCGCGCATCCTGCTTGGTGATCAGGCCCTTCGACAGGATATCGGTCAGGTACTGGTCGAGTGTGGTCATGCCGACGGCGTTGCCCGTCTGGATGGCCGAGTACATCTGGGCAACCTTGTCCTCGCGGATCAGGTTGCGGATCGCCGGGGTGCCGATCATGATTTCCCAGGCGGCGATACGCCCGCCACCCACCTTCTTCAGCAGGGTCTGCGCGATGACGGCCCGCAGCGACTCCGACAGCATGGAGCGCACCATGGTCTTTTCCGCGGCGGGGAACACGTCGATCACACGGTCGATGGTCTTGGAGGCCGACGTGGTATGCAGGGTACCGAATACGAGGTGGCCGGTTTCCGCCGCGGTCAGTGCCAGGCGGATGGTTTCCAGGTCGCGCATTTCGCCGACCAG
>CAMYKJ010000175.1 GCA_947258945.1 uncultured Ectothiorhodospiraceae bacterium | reverse complement strand
ACCAGGTCACGGGCACAGTCTTCGCCGCCCGGACCGCCGCCGATCACAACCACATCGTAGTCCCACTCGCCCTCGGGAATCGCGGGCCCGCCCGGCCCCATCCAGTCGGCCGGCCGCTCGACAATCGATTTCAGGGTGCGCAGGAACAGCGCGACATCGGCGCCATTGATCACCCGGTGGTCAGCGGTGATGGTAAAGGCACTGCCCTTTTCCGTATTCGACGAAATGGCCAGGATCGCAGCCAGCCCCGGCGTGGCAATGGCATCGAAGTAACTGACATCGAACATACCCATGTTCGATATCTGGAAGCTGGCACCGGTGAATTCTTCCGGGTTCAGATGGCGCGTACGGGCCCGCGTGACCAGGTCCTTCCAGTTATCGTTCAGTTCCGCGAGTTCCCGGGTCTCGCAACTGCGCAGGATCGGCACCACCAGGCCGCCGTCATCGGCCGCAACGGCCATGCCGATGTCGACCTGCTCGCGTTCGATCAGCTTGTCATCCGGCTGATAGCACCAGTTCATCTTCGGGTGCTTGCTGATCGCCAGTGCACAGGCCTTCGCGACGGCGACCGTCACCGATACACCGGCCGACTTGGCGGCCGCCATCAGTACCTCGAGCCGGATATGCGAGGTCACGCGGAACGTCGGCATGGAAATGGAGGACGCCATGGCGCGCGCGATCGCCTTTTCCATTGATTTCATCGGCCGACCGTTGCCCGGCACGGCCATCTCGAACGGCGCGGGTGCCCGCGTTACGTCGGCCGCCGTGACGACACCGCCCGGAGCGGAACCGCTGAGCCGGTCGATATCCACGCCCTGTTGCGCGGCAAGCTTTCTCGCCAGCGGCGAGGCTTTACCGGCCTGCGGCCCCTGTGGACGCGGTGTCGGTGCCGCCGCGGCCACGCTCGACGGAGGCGCGGCCATGGCCGTGGCCGGAGCCGCAGCAACCGGCGCGGCGGTCGCCGGTTCTGTGGCTGCCGTTGCCGCCGCGCTGGCATCGACATCGGATTCCGACTCGACCAGGTAGGCGATCGCGTGCGTGACCGGCACCACTGCATCGACCGGCGCCAGCGGGCCCGACAGGAATCCGTCCCGGAATACCTCGACGTCCATCACCGCCTTGTCGGTCTCGACCGTCGCGACAATGTCACCGCGCTTGACGGCATCGCCGATATTCTTTTCCCAGCTGACAATGACACCTTCCGTCATGGTGTCGGAGAGCTGGGGCATCTTGATTACATACGGGTCAGCCATGTTTATCCATTATTTAAAAAACCAGCCACAGAGGTCACAGAGGAAAGATGTCTACAGTCATCCTGCTCACTATGGTTTCTGTGGCAATACCATTCTATTTGAAATCCTTTACAACTGACTAAAAGAACCAGCCACAAATAATTACAGATAAATAATCCTTTGCCTTTGGATTTCTCTGTGATCTCTGTGGCAAAAGGCCTGGATATCAAACACCGAAAATCTTGCGCACCGCCTCGACGACGTCGTTGGCGTCCGGCAATACGGTCTTCTCCAGCGCATGGTTGTAGGGTATGGGCACGTTCAGTGCCGAAACCCGTACCGGCGCAGCATCGAGTTCGAAGAAACATTCCTCGTTGATGATGGCCATGACTTCCGCACCGACACCCACGGCCGGCTCGGCTTCCTCGACGATCACGGCACGGTGTGTCTTGCTGACCGAATTGCGTATACCCTCGCGATCAAGCGGGCTCAGCGCATACAGATCGATGACCTCGGCCTCGATCCCGTGATGCTTCGACAGCAGATCCGCCGCCGTCAGGCACCAGTGCACGGAGATGTTGTAGCCAAACAGCGTTACATCACGACCCTCACGCGCGATCTCGGAGCCGATCAGCGGATGAAAGTACTCCTCTTCCGGCACGTCGCCCTTCATGTTGTACATGAGCTCGTGCTCATTGATGAAGACGGGATCATCGCAGCGAACCGCTGATTTCAGCAGCCCGTATGCCTGGCGCGGGTTGGACGGCGTGACGACACGCAGTCCGGCGATACCCATGTAGACTTTCTCCATGCGCGCGGAATGCTGCGAACCCAGCTGATGGGCCGTACCGCCCGGTGAACGCACCACGATCGGGGCACTCAGCTGGCCGCCGGACATGTAGCGCACCTTGGCGGCGGTATTGAACATCTGGTCCATGGCCAGCCAGGAGAAATTGACCGACATGATCTCGATGATCGGCCGCACGCCGACGAACGACGCGCCGATGCCGAGCCCCGTAAAACCGTTCTCCGAGATCGGCGTATCGATGACGCGATCATCTCCATACTTGTCATGCAAACCCAGCGTGGCCTTGTAGGTACCGCCGACCACACCGATATCCTCGCCCATGGCGATGACCATCGGGTCATTCGCAAGCTCCTCGTCATGCGCACGCCGGATTGCTTCCCACATCATTATCTCGGCCATGATCAGTCTCCGCCCCTTACCCAGGTGTCATCCTCGGCAAGTACATACTTCTCGACCTCCCCCATGTGCGGCTCCGGCGACTCGGTCGCGAAGCGGATCACTTCATCCTCGATCTCGTCGAGGATCTCGGTGTCCATATCATGGTATTCCTCCAGCGTCAGCTTGCCCGCCTCGACCAGCCGGTCACGCAGAATGATGATGGGATCGCGTTTGCTCCACATGCGCTCTTCGGTCTTCGCACGATAGGCGTTGGAATCGGACATCGAGTGCCCCCGGTAGCGATAGGTCATCAGTTCCAGGAAATACGGCCCCTTGCCGGAACGCACATGCTTGATCGCCTTCGTGGCCGCCTTGTGGACGAGCTCCACGTCCTGGCCATCGACCTTGTCCGACGGAATGTTGTAGGCGGAGACGCGCTTGTACTGGTCGACGACCGCGGTAGACCGGTCGATACGGGTGCCGATGCCGTACAGGTTGTTCTCGCACACATAGAACACCGGCAGGCTCCACAGCGCCGCCATGTTCAATGATTCATGAAAGGTCCCCTGGTTGTTGGCGGCATCACCGAGAAAACAGATACAGATCTCGTCGCCGCCCTGCAACTGGATGCCCTTGGCAATGCCCGCGGCCAGCGGAAACGGG
>CAMYKJ010000174.1 GCA_947258945.1 uncultured Ectothiorhodospiraceae bacterium | reverse complement strand
TCAAAATTCTGGTTGCAGACATTTACAACTCCTCCAAAATCAACTGCGCAAAAGATTACATGCCACCCTCAACACGGACAGCGGCATCCTCAAAATCATAACGATTCTTGTTTTCCTACGAAGCAGGAATTATGCCACGCGCCGGGTTGGTCGGAAATGCAAAGTTTTCACCGGTTTATGTCAACGCACCATGCCGGTCAACGCACCATGATGGTGCGTACAGGCCGCAAGGCGCACTGTTTTGGTGCTAATTATTCGGCAACGTATACATTCACGGTGCCGACATCCTCCGCACGCAGGGCCGCCTCGCGGACAGGGCCCGACAGTTCACGGGCACGCCCCGGGGTGCCGCGCGAGGCATCGAGGAATACATCGACGTGAATTTTGCCATCGAGATAATGCAACACCACCCTGTCGAGGCAGCCATCCAGTGACAGGTCCGCCCACTGCCCCTGCAGGCGTTGCATCACCTCGGCACGTAACGGCAACTGGTTGGACGGCGAAGCGGTCTCGTCGTCCTCCGGATCGATGTGCACGGTCACGTCCACCACGTGCTCCAGCTCCTCGAGCAGTCGCAGGCGCACATGTTCGCCGATCATGGCATGCCGAATCTCCTCGACCTGCTCGGGATTCAGCGCGGTGTCGATCAGCTCCTGCAGGCTCTGCCATAACAGGCCCCAGCCGATCTTCGCGATCATCAGTGCAACCACGATCGCGGCCACCGCATCGAGGTTGGGATAACCCGCCATGGCACCGCCCACGCCAATCATTACCACGATGGACGAGATGGCATCGCTGCGACTGTGCCAGGCGTTTGCGAGCAGCATCTTGGAACGCAGGCGGCGCCCCACGCGCGCGGTGTACTGGTAGATGATCTCTTTCGCGACGACCGACAGTGCGGCGACCAGCAGGGCGAGCAGGCCCGGGTGCAGCAACAGCTGCGGATCCATCAAACGCCGGGCGGCATCGAAACAGATCCCGATCGCGACCACTATCAGCGCCACACCGAGCACCACCGTGGCCAGGGTCTCGATACGCCCGTGACCGTACGGGTGTTCCTCGTCGGCCTCGCGATGTGCGTGCTTGGCCGCAAACAGCACCAGGAAATCCGTCGCCAGGTCCGACAGTGAGTGTACGCCGTCGGCGATCAGCGCCTGCGAACTTGCAATGACGCCGATAATCAGCTTCGCCACGCCGAGGACCAGGTCGATGCCGGCGCCGATCAGCGTGATATTGCGTACCTCGCTGTATCGCTGATCAAGCGGATCCGGCAAGTGCGTATGGCCCATCAGTCAGCCTCCCCGACCTGTATCTCGATCGTGATTTCGTTGTCGCTGCGTTCGATTGCACACACTTCATGTCCGTGTACCCGGCACCACGCGGGGATATCATGCATCACGCCGGGATCGGTGCAGACCACCTGCAGGTGGTCGCCCGGCCGGCAGTCTGCAACGGCATCCTGTGTACGGATCACCGGGAGCGGACACAGCAGGTGGCGCGCATCGATTGTGGCGGTATTCATAGATACCAGTCGGCGGGGATCTCGTCGGCCGGCATGGGCCTGACCGCGAGCATCCGGCTGTTGCCGTCCCTGTCGTTGACCTCGACCGTCACCTGCCCTGCATCGCGCCCCTTGCTGAAACGCGCAGTCAGGCGTGCGGCAAGTTCGATTGCGTTTGCATCGGTATTACCGTCCAGCAACACCAGCGGACCGACATGACTGGCCGGCAGCATGTGCACAAAACGCTTGCGATAGCCTTCCAGGAACCGGTTTTCGCCTTCCTCGCGCCCGACGATGAGTTTGAGATCAGCGCGCGGGCGCAGGTGTCGACCCACCTTCAGCAGCATGATGTCATCGACATCGTATTCACGCCGGCCGCGTGTTTTCCACAGGTCTTCGAGCTTGACCGAGTACTGCCTGTCGGTCAGGAAACAGCAGCCGCCGGCGGGCTGCGCATAATCCTCGAAACCATATTTCGCCGCCAGCGCCATCTGCGGTCTGCGCGAGCGGCCACTGAAGCCGTACATGCGGTCGCGATCCAGCCAGCCTTTCTGCTCGGGCAGCGTGGGCGGCAGGTTCTGCGCGCACAGCGGCCTCACCAGCCGGTCGCCGGCGCCGGAATCCCTCGCAACCACCGTCATGGTGTGCTTGCGCTGCGACATGGGTCGCTGACCGATCACCTCGCCGGTGATGATGAAATCAAAGTCGTGTTCCACGATCCATTCACGCGCCTTGTTGACCATGAAGACCTTGCAATCGAGGCAGGGATTGAGGTGAGTACCGTAGCCGTGCTGCGGGTTGATAACGACATCCATGTATTCATCGATGATGTCGACGATATGCAGCCTGATGCCCAGCTGCTCCGCCACCCACAGCGCATTGTTGCGTTTCGGGCGCGCACGGTCCTTTTCACGGATGGCATGCGTATGTCCCTCGACGCAAAAGCCGGTGTAGAAATTGATACCTTCCACGTGCACGCCCTGGTCCATCACTGCGCGCGCAGCGAGGAGCGAATCAAGGCCACCGGAGATCAGTGCAACCGCTTTACGTTGTTCAGTCATTGCCGGGATAAAAGAAAAATCAAAATTCCGTAAAAAATACTTTCCCCTCCCCCCAGGGGGGAGGAAGAAATACATATGAATTTATAGCGCGGCATCCTCCGCGTCCAGGCAACGATCAATCGATATGGACAGTTTAACCCATGCAGCGCACGGGTTTGTAAATAAGACAGGGATTCAGTGGGTTTCGTCGCTGCCGCTGACTGGCAGTGCATTACGCCCGCCGCCAAGCTGCTGCAGGCAGCGCCGGCTGCCGGTCTCCTGCCAGAGCTCCATGGCCTGTATCGGCGTCAGCAAAGACTGGCCGCCGAGTTCGCGCATGGTGTGCAGGATATCCATGAGGACGATGAAGGCCTCGGACAATTGACCGTACAGCGCCGCACGCTGTCGGCCGACCACGTCCGACAGCTGACGATAGGACGAGCGCCCGATGTTGACGAAATAACTGATACGAACCAGGCGGCGTTCCGCCAGGCGCGGGAACAGACCGGAGAACAGCAGGCAGTGGTCGCCGACATCACGCAGGCATTCCTCGCGATGTGCGCCCTGCAACTGCTGCGACTGCAGGTAATCTTCGGCCATGATGCGCGCGGTGCACTCGGGCCTGTCGGCAAAACGCATCAGCAGAAACACCAGGTAACTTTCCAGTGTCTCGTCGAGATTCCTGTCACAGGCCGCCTGGGCTTCGTGTATCAGCGTCTGCCACTGTGCCTGTGATGTCGGTTCGAGAATGAGTTGACTCATGTCGTCCCTCCACCGGGGATGCCTGTAGTCATTCGACCGTTTGCAGCCCATGCTTTAGCACCTTGTGTAACCAGCTATACCACATATGCAGCCATTACGTCCCGCCAGAGCGCAAATTTCCCGGAAATGCCTTGCCGTTATGGGTGGCGCTCACGGTATACTGCCGGGCCTGTAATCACCGCGAACAACAACGTGCCGGACACACCGCAGACATTCCAGGACCTGATCCTCGCGCTGCAGCAATACTGGGGAGCGCGTGGCTGCGCCCTGTTGCAACCCTATGACATGGAGGTTGGCGCCGGCACCTTCCACCCGGCCACGTTCCTGCGCGCCATCGGTCCCGAGCCCTGGCGTTCGGCCTACGTGCAGCCGTCA
>CAMYKJ010000173.1 GCA_947258945.1 uncultured Ectothiorhodospiraceae bacterium | reverse complement strand
CTTGGCCTGGAACATCGCTACATCGGCGTATTTCATCAAGGCAGTGACATCGTGGCCATCCTGGGGGTACATGCTGATACCGATACTCGCACCCAGGAACACCTCGCGTCCCGAAACATCGAATGGCCTGGCCATGGATTCCAGGATCCGCCGTGCGATTTCCGGCACAATCTTCGTATCATCGAGGTCTTCCAGGACGATGGTGAATTCATCACCTCCCAGGCGCGCGACCGTGTCTCCCTTGCGTGCAGCCGCCAGCAGGCGCTCCGCAACCTGCTGCAGCAGGTCATCACCGGTCGGGTGGCCGAGTGAATCATTGATTTTCTTGAAGCCGTCGAGATCGAGGAACATCAGTGCAAGCGAGCGACCGTCACGCTCGCAATGCTGCAGGGCGTGTGTCAGCCGGTCGCTGAACAGGAACCGGTTTGGCAGGTTGGTCAGTGCATCATGGTGCGCCATGTGGTCGAGGCGCTGCTGGGAGTGATGCCGTTCGGTAATATCAAGAATGATGGCAACGAATACCGGGTCGGTGCCGGACCTGGAGAGTTGCAGGTTTACCTCAACCGGGTAACTTGTGCCGTCCTTGCGCTGGTGTACAGTTTCGAACTGCAGGAGTTGTTCAGTGCCGTTCAGCAGCGGTTCGATCATTTGACGAAACTGCTTTTCCGTATATTGCGGCTTGATATCAACTGCTGTCAGCTGTCGCAGTTCTTCCATCGAGTAGCCGAGATTGTCACGCGCGCCCAGGTTGACATTCAGGAACCCGAGTGACTGCGGCTCGAACATATAAATTTCGTTGAGAGACGTCTCCAGGATATGGCCAAGATTACTGGCCTGTACCCGGTGATACCGGTCAAGCTGCAGCTGGGTCTGCTGGCGCTCACTGAGGCTCGCCGTCAGCAGCAATGCGGCAATCGAGGCCACGCCCATGAATGCCTGCATCAGCAACAGGGATTCATTGATGTCCGCACGTACGAAGGGCCCGCTGCCGCCAACCGTTCCTGTCACGGCACTGGCCGTTGCCGAAACGCACCGCGGCCCAGATAAGGGTGGTCAGTGGCAGAAAGGCAAGCGGGTAGTGGTTGACGGCCAGCGGCGAACTGCGGCCGAATACCAGTTGTGTGACCAGCAGTGTGGATAGCAGCAGGAATACCGCTTCGAGTGCACGCTGGGCTGACCAGTCGAATTGCGGGCGTTGTTTCCACGCCAGCAGCAGGGGTGTGAACAGCAGGACACCGCCGGTATCGCCCAGCCACCAGGTCAGCCAGATGGCGGAAAATTCCGGCCTGGAGGCCAGTCCGGAATCCAGCAGCGTCGTGGTACCGACCGTCGCGCTGATCATGGTCGCGGCCAGTCCGCCGCCGATGATCAGTACCAGCACGCCGCGCAGGGTATCCAGCGGGTGTTCATCCCGTACCAGTCTCTGCACCAGCAGCGCCCCGGCCACCGCCGCCAGGGTATTGCCGGTGGCAATACCCAGGGCAGGTGCCAGCGGCAGGTCGGCAATTAGATCGACTGCGAAGGCGCCGGCCGCAATGGCGGGCCAGAGACGAATGCCGAATATCAGCAGTGCAGCCAGGGCAATGCCGCTGGGCGGCCAGACGGCCGTGACATTGTCGTGCACGATGGCCAGTTGCAGGCCCAGTTCGGCTGACAGCACATAAAGGATAAAGGTGCCAAGACCGGCCAGGATCAAGCGCAGCGTGGATTGCGTATCTTGCGGATTGCTATACATGAAATCCCTTTCACGGATAAACACAGGCCGGGAATGAACGCATTGCCTGCTATCTACCGTGAAGCATCGACCATGGGGCGCAAATCTTGACTGCATCCAGGGTGGTGCCGGTGAATTGCAGGGTGCCCCGGGCGCCGTAAAGACTGTGCCCGCAATGCCGGCATCGCTGCAGCTGTGTTGAGAAGGGACTAACTCACTGATTTCATGTAAAATAGAAAGCCTGACCAGGAATCCCGCATGTCCGCGATCACTGTACCCACGGCCGCTACCGCCCTGTACGACTACCCGAAGTACTGGGCCGAGTGTTACGGCAGCAGCGAGTTTCTGCCCATGTCACGGGCGGAGATGGATGCGCTCGGCTGGGATTCCTGCGACATCATCCTCGTCACCGGCGATGCCTATGTCGACCAGCCGTCCTTCGGCATGGCGGTCATTGGCCGGTTGCTGGAGGCGCAGGGCTTCCGGGTCGGCATCATCGCGCAGCCCGACTGGCAGTCGAACGAGGCCTTCACTGCGCTCGGCCAGCCAAATCTGTGTTTCGGTGTGACCGCCGGCAACATGGACTCGATGATCAATCGCTACACGGCCGACCGCAAGCCGCGCTCGGACGATGCCTACACACCGGGCGGGCAGGGCGGCGCGCGCCCGGACCGCTGCTCGCTGGTGTATGCGCAGCGCTGTCGCGCGGCGTATCCGGATGTGCCGATCGTGCTCGGCGGTATCGAGGCCTCGCTGCGGCGCATTGCCCACTACGACTACTGGCAGGATGCCGTGCGCCGCTCCATCCTGTTCGATGCGCAGGCCGACATCCTCTGCTACGGCAATGCCGAGCGGGCCATCGCCGAGATCGCACATCGCCTGTCGCAGGGCGAAGCGATCGAGTCAATCACCGACGTGCGCGGCACGGCTTTTATACGGGCAGACTCACCGGCAGGCTTCACCGAGGTCGACTCAACCCGCATTGACCGGCCCGGCCGCATCGACAGGATCGTCAACCCCTACATCAACACACCGGACATCAGTGACTGCGAACGGCAGCGGCGCAACGCGCAGCAATTCGGTATCGATGAAAACGGTGCGCAGATCGTCGAGTTCGCCGTACCGAAACTCATGCGCGACAAAACCGTCATCCGCCTGCCGTCCTTCGAGAAGGTGCGCAACGACAAGGCGCTGTACGCGCATACCAGTCGCGTGCTGCATCTCGAGACCAATCCGGGCAATGCGCGGGCGCTGGTGCAGAGCCATGCCGGACGTGACCTGTGGCTGAACCCGCCGCCCGTTCCGTTGACCACGGAGGAAATGGACTACGTGTTCGGCCTGCCGTATGCGCGCGTGCCGCACCCGGCGTATGAAAACAGAAAGATTCCGGCGTATGAAATGATCCGCTTCTCGGTCAACATCATGCGCGGCTGTTTCGGCGGTTGTACCTTTTGTTCCATCACCGAGCACGAGGGCCGTATCATCCAGAACCGTTCACAGGAGTCGATCCTCAACGAGATCGAGGCGATCCGCGACAAGGTGCCGGGTTTCACCGGCGTGATATCCGACCTCGGCGGGCCGACCGCCAACATGTACCGCATCGCCTGCCGGACCCGCGAGATCGAGGCTGCCTGCAGGAAGCCCAGTTGTGTATATCCCGGCATCTGCCCGAACCTCGATACCGACCACTCGGCGCTGACACGGTTGTATCGCGAGGCGCGCAGGCTGCCGGGCGTGAAGAAGGTATTGATCGCATCCGGCCTGCGCTATGACCTGGCGGTCGAGGACCCGGAATATGTCAGGGAGCTGGTCACCCACCACGTCGGCGGCTATCTCAAGATCGCGCCGGAACACACCGAGGATGGCCCCTTGTCGAAGATGATGAAGCCGGGCATCGGCAGCTACGATCGTTTCAGGGAACTGTTTGAAAAGTTTTCCCGCGAGGCCGGCAAGGAGCAGTACCTGATCCCGTATTTCATCGCCGCACACCCCGGCACCACCGACGCGGACATGCTTAACCTGGCACTCTGGCTGAAACGCAATGGTTTCCGCGCCGACCAGGTGCAGGCGTTCTACCCGTCGCCGATGGCCACGGCGACTGCCATGTATCACACGGGCAAGAACCCCCTGAAGAAGGTCACTTATAAAAGCGGGGAAGTCGACAGTGTCAAGGATCCGCAGCAGCGCAGGCTGCACAAGGCGTTGCTGCGCTACCACGACCCGTCCAACTGGCCGCTGTTGCGCGAGACATTGATCGGGATGGGGCGCACCGACCTGATTGGCGACGGCGAGCATCAGCTCATTCCGAAGACGCACCCGCGGCAGGAAAATCCACACACAACACACCGGCCTGCCACCGCGCACGACGCGCTGAATAATTGCACGTCATTCCCGCGAAGGCGGGACAAAATCATCAGGAATGAATTTGGACGACCGAAGGTCGGCCCGAAGGACAGGATACAGGGATGTATCCTGCAATCCAGTGGGAAACAAGTACCGGGAGTTACCACATATCTTGTGGTTGCAACAAACCGAACATTTGTTTGCGTCTATGGCAAACAGATGGGCTGGATTCCCGCCTCGGCAATTGCTCCCTGCATTGCTCTACCTCCTGCATGGCCCAGGCCAGCTTCTCGATCGGTCCCCGATCTCACCTCCTCCCTGCAGTCGTGCGCGGGAATGACTTGCGTTTTTATCACATGTTTGTGACTGGATTGCCGAGTCGCGCCTGCAAGCCTGTCCCCGCGAAGGCGGAGAGCGCTCCTGCAAGCGTATCGATAGGTGTAGGAGCGCCTTGCAGGCGCGAATCATGTGAAGAAACGTCTGTAGGAACAGGCCGCGTCCGCAGATGAATCATCTTATATTTGCGCGTGCCCGCGCTCCTGCGCCAGTTGATTCACCTGTAGGAGCGGACGTTGTTCGCGAATGATTCGCGCGCTCCTACACCAAAGATGCACCTGTGGGTGCAGACGTTGTTCGCGATCAGGACAATCTCGCTGTCACTCCAGCGGGAAACCCGGTGTACCCAGCAACTGCCCCGCATGCAGCACGACCAGTGAATAAGGCGTACCTTGGACTTTAGCGGCCAGCCACGGTCGAACGACAAAGAACAGCTCCGCCCGCTCCACCAGGGTCGGCAGGGGCAGCCGCAGGTAGTCG
>CAMYKJ010000172.1 GCA_947258945.1 uncultured Ectothiorhodospiraceae bacterium | reverse complement strand
CGGATCAGGTAATACAGGACAAAGATCACGAGCATGCCACCCAGGATGACGGCACTCCAGGGGACCAGTTTCTCGTTGCGATACTGGCGCCACGCCTCCCCGGCCTGGCTGACCAGGATGCCCGTATCGACGCCTTTGACCTGCGTCTTCCCGGCCATCGGCGCATCACGCTGCCGGACATCGCGCCAGTAATCCGCGCCGGGGTTCTTGACCACACCCGATAGCGCAGCCGGGGAACCATCGAGTGCGGCGACGGCATAGGGTAGCAGCGGTAATACCAGCGCGACCATAAGCAGCGCCAGCAGCCACCTGCTCATATTTCGCGGATACCGGGACTGCGCCTGGCGTGTGGTTTCCATTGTCGCGGTTGGCTGCTGCGTGCCGGTTCAGTCCTGGGCCGTGGCCCGACCTTCCAGGCCTCGGGCACCGCGGTGACGTTCCTTGCCGTACGCTACACCCCAGCCTGCCCCAAGTCCTGCAGCACCGCGATAAGTCACCCGTTCGCGGTAGATATCGGAGACTGTATCACCATCTCCGGCCAGCAGCGCCATGGTCGCACACATCTCGGCACACAGCGGCAGTTTGCCCTCGGCCAGCCGGTTACTGCCGTACTTGCGGTGTTCCTCGGCGGAGTGGTCTTCCTCGGGGCCACCGGCACAGAAGGTGCACTTGTCCATCTTGCCGCGCGAGCCGAAGGCGCCGTCCAACGGGAATTGCGGTGCGCCAAACGGGCATGCATAAAAACAGTAGCCGCATCCGATACAGATATCCTTGTCGTGCAGGACCAAGCCATCATCGGTTGTGTAGAAGCAGTCCACCGGACAGACCGCGGCACAGGGTGCATCCGAGCAGTGCATGCAGGCGACCGACAGGGAACGTTCGCCGGGAGAGCCGTCATTAATGGTCACGACCCGGCGGCGATTCACCCCCCAAGGGACCTCGTTTTCGTTTTTGCACGCGGTCACACAGGCGTTGCACTCGATACAGCGCTCCGAGTCGCAGTAAAATTTCATTCGAGCCATGATCTGTCTCCTTCCCGTCTCAAGCGCGGCTGATACGACACAGGGAACACTTGGTTTCCTGCATCTGGGTCACGGAATCGTAGCCATAAGTAAATGCGGTGTTGCAGGCTTCACCAAGTACATAGGGATCACTGCCTTTCGGGTATTTGTCCCGCAGGTCCTTGCCCTCGAAATGGCCACCGAAGTGGAACGGCAGCCACACGACGCCCGCAGCCACACCCTCCTGCGTCACTTTTGCCATGACCTTGATGCGCGCGCCCTCGGGCCCCTCGACCCAGATCTGCTGACCGTCCTTGATGCCGTTATTGTTGGCATCCACGATATTGATCTCGGCAAACATGTCCTGCTGCAATTCCGCCAGCCAGGGATTGGAACGGGTTTCATCGCCGCCGCCCTCGTATTCCACCAGCCGGCCGCTGGTCATGATCAGCGGGTAATCACCGCTATAGTCCGTCGCCTGGATCGAACCGTAACGGGTCGGCAGACGATAGAACGATTTGCGGTCCTCGTAACTCGGGTATTTCTCCACCAGGTCGCGCCGCGAGGTATACAACGGTTCGCGGTGAACCGGCACCGGGTCCGGGAACGTCCATACCACTGCGCGCGCCTTGGCATTGCCGAACGGTGCACAGCCGTGTTTGATGGCCACCCGCTGGATGCCGCCGGAGCGGTCGGTCTTCCAGTTCTTGCCCTCGGCCAGCTGCTTCTCCGCGTCGCTCAGGTCATTCCACCAGCCCAGTTTCTTCAACATTTCGGCGGTGAATTCCGGATGGCCGTCCTTGATCTCATTGTCAACCGGGTAGGAATCTTCGGCCAGCAGGTTGACGCCCTCGCGCTCGACACCGAAGCGGGCGCGGAAATTCAGACCACCGCGCGCCACCGGCTTGCTGGTGTCATACAGGTTGGGGGTGCCGGGATGCCCCATTTCGGCAGTGCCCCAGCAGGGCCACGGCATGCCGTAATAGTCGCCGTTCGCCGGTCCGCCCTTTGCCTCGAGACTGGTGTAGTCGAAGGTATGCCAGTTCTGCTGGTGCTGTTTCAGGCGCTCCGGACTCTGGCCGGTGTAACCGATGGTCCACATACCATTGTTGAATTCACGGGTGGTGTCCTCGATGTTGGGCTCGTCATTCTCCACCGCAATGTTCTTGACGAACTCATCGCCGAAGCCCAGCTTTTTGGCCAGCTTGTACATGATGGTGTGGTCCGGCAGGGATTCGAACAGCGGGTCGATGACCTTGTCACGCCATTGCAGGGAGCGGTTCGATGCGGTGACCGAGCCGTAGGTCTCGAATTGCGTGGCTGCCGGCAGCATGTAGACGCCATCCGTACGGTCGTGCATGACGGCACTGACTGTCGGATACGGATCGATGATGACCATGAGGTCCAGCTTCTCCATGGCCTCCTTCATTTCCTTGCCACGCGTCTGGCTGTTTGGCGCATGGCCCCAGAACACCATGGCGCGGACATTGTCCTGCTGCGCGATGTTGGCCTTGTCCTCCAGCACACCGTCGATCCAGCGCGATACCGGGATACCCTTGGTGTTCATCGGTTTGGCCGGCTTGCCCTTGGCTTCCTCGTAACTGCCCTGGTCGAACTGTCCGGCCAGCCAGTCATAGTCGACACCCCAGACCTTTGCCCAGTGTTTCCATGCACCTTCGGAGAGGCCGTAATAACCCGGCAGGGTATGGCTGAGCACGCCGAAATCGGTGGCGCCCTGCACGTTGTCATGACCGCGGAAAATATTGGTGCCGCCACCGGACACGCCCATGTTGCCAAGTGCCAGCTGGAACACGCAGTAGGCACGCGTGTTGTTGTTGCCGATGGTGTGCTGCGTTCCTCCCATGCACCAGATGAAGGTGCCCGGGCGATGTTCCGCCATGATCTTCGCAGCTTGCTTGATGGTCTCTTCCGGCACGCCGGAGACCCGCTCGACTTCATCCGGTGTCCACTTCGCCACCTCGGTACGGATGTCATCCATACCGTAGACACGCTGCCTGATGAATTCCTTGTCTTCCCAGCCATTCTTGAAGATATGCCAGAGCATGCCCCACACCACCGGCACGTCG
>CAMYKJ010000171.1 GCA_947258945.1 uncultured Ectothiorhodospiraceae bacterium | reverse complement strand
GCCTTTTCAGCGGTCTCCACCTGGGCATTGAAGCGTGCCAGCCGCAGTGCCGCCGCTGCCGTGTAGATGAAGGCGGCAAGCCAGCCGAGTTTTGCCCAGCCGACGCTGGCCATGGACTGCAGCGACCACTCGTACATCACCAGCGCCGGTGCCAGTCCGAAGCAGACCATGTCGGACAGGCTGTCGTACTGGGTGCCGAATTCACTCTGGGTATTGGTCAGCCGTGCGACACGGCCATCGATGCCGTCCATGATCATGGCGACGAAGATCGCCACCGCGGCCGGCTCGAATCGACCGTTCATGGCAGCCACGATGGAGTAGAAGCCGGCAAACAGACCGGCCGTGGTGATCATGTTCGGCAACAGGTAGATGCCGCGCCGCTTCCTTTGCTCTTTGTTATCGGTATCCATGCGCCGGATTTCGTGCTGGGCTAGTCATGCACCAGGCTGGCGATAATATCCGTACCGCCCAGGACGGTGGCATTTTCCTCGACTTCGGCACGGCTGTAGTCCGGCAGGTATACATCGATCCATCCACCCCAGTGCACAAACCCGCAGCGCCTGCCCTGGCCAACCCGCTCGCCGAAACGGATATAACAGCGCGGCTTGTTGTTCAACCGGCCGCGGCTCATCACCATAACGATATCATCCCCCTCGTCGGTTTGCAGCCAGACACCATGCGGTTCGTTGTTATTTCCGTTATGTCCGTGTGGTTCAAGCACCTTGCCTTCCACCGGACTGCGCGTGGTGAACACCCCCAGCGGGTTCATCTCGATGCTGATCTTCAGGCTGGCGCGCTCGAGATAGGGATCGGGCGTATGGCTCACAGAGGTAACCCGCCCGTCAGCGGGGCTGACCACGGACAGGGGCCGCGACGGGACTGCTCGATCGGGATCCCGGTACATGACCAGCATCAGGCCTGCCAGCAGCCAGACTGGCAGAGAGTACATCCAGCCGAGAAAATGCATCACGAGTACGGCCGCCAGGATAGCGGCCAACAAGGGTGCCACACCATGCCGGGCAATCACGAAGCCACCTCCCTCATGCAGAGAAGATACCGTAGCGGGCCAATTTCAGCAGGACAGTCGCGCTCAGTTGACGTTCTTGTCGACGATCTTGCCTTCATTGATCCAGGACATCATGCCACGCAGTTTAGCACCGACCTGCTCGATGGGGTGCTCGCGACCGAGACGGCGCTTGGCCTTGAGCGTTGCGGCACCGGCCTGGTTCTCGAGAATGAACTCGCGTGCAAACTCGCCGTTCTGGATTTCATCGAGGATGCGGCGCATCTCCGCCTTGGTCTCTCCGGTCACCACGCGCGGGCCGCGGGTCAGGTCGCCGTACTCCGCGGTGTTCGAAATCGAGTAGCGCATGTTGGCGATGCCACCCTCGTACATCAGGTCGACGATCAGCTTGAGCTCGTGCAGACATTCAAAGTACGCCATCTCGGGCGCGTAACCGGCCTCGGTCAGCGTCTCGAAGCCGGCCTGGACCAGCGCGGTGGCACCGCCACACAGCACGGCCTGCTCTCCGAACAGGTCGGTTTCCGTCTCTTCGCGGAAGTTCGTCTCGATAACGCCGGCACGACCGCCGCCGTTGGCCGATGCATAGGACAGTGCAATGTCCCTGGAACGCCCGCTGGCATCCTGGAACACCGCGATGAGGCTGGGCACGCCGGCACCCTGGGTGTAGGTTGAGCGCACCAGGTGACCGGGGCCCTTGGGCGCAACCATGATCACATCGAGATCCGCACGCGGCTCGATCTGCTGGTAATGGATATTGAAGCCGTGCGCAAAGGCCAGCGCGGCACCCTGCTTGATGTTCGGCTCGATGACGTCACGGTACAGGCGCGCCTGGTGCTCGTCGGGCGCCAGCACCATGACCACGTCGGCACCGTCAACGGCCTCCTTGATCGGCTTGACGGTGAGCCCGGATTTCTTCGCCTTGGCCTCGGATATCGAGCCCGGACGCAGGCCAACCGTGACAGTCACACCCGATTCCTTGAGGTTGTTTGCATGGGCATGGCCCTGCGAGCCGTAACCGATAATCGTTACCTTCAGACCCTGGATAATGGAAAGATCCGCGTCTTTGTCATAGTAGATATTCATGGTTATTACCTGTCAGTCAACTTTGGTTCAGCCTCACTGGGCATTATGATTACTGGAAAATTCAAAGCTTCAGCGAACGGTCGCCGCGCCCGATGCCCGACACGCCCGAGCGCACGACCTCGACGATCAGCCCCTGGTCGATGACCTGCAGAAAGGCATCGAGCTTGTCGCTCGCACCGGTCATTTCCACGGTGTAGGTCTCGTCAGTCACATCGATGATACGGCCCCGGAAGATATCCGAGACCCGCTTGAGTTCATGACGGTCGTCGCCTTCGGCACGCACCTTGACCAGCATCATCTCACGCTCGATATGCGGACCGTCCGTCATATCCATGAGCTTGACGACATCGATCAGCTTGTGCAGCTGCTTGGTTATCTGCTCGATTATCTCGTCCGTACCGCGGGTCACCAGCGTCATGCGCGACAGCGACGGGTCCTCGGTGGGCGCCACGGTGAGCGACTCGATATTATAGCCGCGCGCCGAGAACAGGCCGGCAACGCGTGACAGCGCACCCGCCTCGTTCTCCATCAATATGGAAATGATATGCCGCATATCAGATCAGTATCATCTCGTTCTGGCCGCCGCCGGCGGGAATCATCGGGTACACGTTCTCGTCCCTGTCGGTCAGGAAGTCCATGAATACCAGCCGGTCCTTCAGCTGCATGGCCTCGATCAGCGCCCCCTCGACATCGGCCGGATTGGTGATCTGCATGCCGACATGACCATAGCTCTCCGCGAGCTTCACGAAATCCGGCAGTGATTCCATGTAGGACATGGCATAGCGCTTCTGGTAGAAAAACTCCTGCCACTGGCGCACCATGCCGAGATAGCCGTTGTTGAGGTTGACGACCTTGATCGGCAGGTGATACTGCAGACAGGTCGACAGCTCCTGGATGCACATCTGGATGCTGCCTTCGCCGGTGATACAGGCCACCGTGGCATCCGGATGCGCAAACTGCACGCCCATGGCCGCCGGCAGGCCGAAACCCATGGTG
>CAMYKJ010000170.1 GCA_947258945.1 uncultured Ectothiorhodospiraceae bacterium | reverse complement strand
GTGAGGCGATTGAAAAATGTCGATTTGCCCGTATTGGGCATGCCGACAATGGCAAGGCGTTTCACTTGCCCGTGGTGATGGAGACGCGCGCTGCGTCGCGGCGACGCATAATCAGGTTGATGCTGCCCACGCGGATCTGCATGGGGCCCTGGCGAGAGCAGCGGATCACCTCCGCTTCACGGCCGGTTCGCAGCCCCATTGACTGCAGGCGCTGGCGGATGTCGTCAGGGGCGTGAATGCCGGTGATACAGGCGCATTCACCTTGCCTGAGACATGAAAGATTTGTCATATTTTTCAATTTGATACCTGCAGGTGATTCGGTCATGACAAATAAATATAATTGAGAATGGTTCTCATTATTACTCGCATTACTTGTCACGTCAAGCTCATATTACAGGGACGCTGTCGGGAAGTAATTGACAGAGATCAGTTGCCGCTGTGGTGGTAGCCCCAACGACGGCCAAACGCCCGCCCGGTCGAGGAAGGGTAGACCATGCAGCGGTCCGGGTGCCTCCAGGGGCTGATAAAACTTGCACCAATAGTGTACAATTGTTGTACATCGATTGAGAATCCGGTCCATGCCGCATACACAGCCTGCAGAAAAAACCATTGTACCGGGAAGCCTGTTGCCCATACGCACCATCGCCGAACTGACCGGCGTCAACCCGGTGACCCTGCGCGCCTGGGAGCGGCGCTACCAGCTGATCACCCCGCAGCGCACGCCCAAGGGGCACCGGCTTTATACAGAGAACGATGTCGAACTGATCCGGCATGTACTCGAACTGCTCGAGCAGGGCATCTCGATCAGCCAGGTAAAACCCCTGCTGGAGCAGGCCGGCGGCCAGGAGCCGGCGGTCACTGTCGCAGATGCCGGAGAGGTCTGGCGTGATTATCAACACAAAATGCTTGAGGCAGTCGAACATTTCGACGAGCAGGCGCTGGATGGCATCTATAACGATGCCCTGTCGCTGTATCCGGTCGATGTCGTTATCCAGCGTCTGATCTCACCCCTGTTGCGCATCTTCGGCGAACGCTGGAAGGAGCGCGCAACCGGCATTGCCGAGGAACATTTCTTTACTGTTTACCTGCGCAACAAGCTGGGTACCCGCATTCATCATATGAACCAGCGCAGTAACGGCCCGTTGCTGCTGCTTGCCTGCCTGCCGGGTGAATTCCATGAAATCGGCCTGCTGCTGTTTGCCCTGGCAACCGTGAATTTCGGTTACCGGGTACTGGTCCTGGGATCGAATATGCCGCTCGAGCAGCTGCCCGCCGTTATGCAGCAGAAGGACTGTGCCGGCGTCATCCTGTCTGGCGCGTCCCGGCCCGCCCGCGGCATCTTTGACGGTGACCTGTCCACACTGGTGAGCAACACGCGGGTCCCGGTCTTCGTCGGCGGCAAACTCGCCGCCCGGCATCAGGACAAAATCGAGGCGGCTGGTGCGATTTGCCTCGGTGAATCAATCAGTGCAGGTCTCAGACAGATCAGCGAGCGCCTCAGGACAGACAGGTCGCGCTGACGGCCAATGACGGCGGCGATACTGTGGCTGCGCAGGGACCTGCGCCTCGAGGATAATCCTGCCCTGCAGGCCCTGCTGGATGACGGGCACACACCGGTACCGGTCTACATTCACGATGAGCCCGATCCGGACTGGCCACTCGGTGCCGCCAGTGCCTGGTGGCTGCACCACAGCCTGGTTGCTCTGGGCAAATCGCTCAAACAGGCCGGCAGCGGGCTGGCCATTCGGGCCGGTGACACGCAACAGCAGCTGTCACGGCTGATCGAGGCCACCGGCGCCAGGGCGGTCTACTGGAATCGCTGTTACGAGCCGGCCTTTGTCAAGCGTGATGAGTCCGTCAAGCAGGCACTCAAGCAGGCAGGTATCGGCGCCTGCAGTTACAGCGGCCTGCTGTTGCGCGAGCCCTGGCAGAACCTGAAGAAAGACGACACCCCGTACCGTGTCTTTACACCCTTCTGGAAGACCCTGCAAAAAACAGGTCCGTCACGCAACACGTCCGACCGGCCGGCAAAATTGCCGGCCTTACCGGACAGCACGGTGTTTAGCGAAGCAACGGTCGAGTCCCTGGCGTTATTGCCGGATATACCCTGGGACAAGGCATTCCACGCGCACTGGCAACCCGGCGAAGACGGTGCCTGGGATACCTTGCAGGCGTTCTGCGAGCAACGACTGCTCGACTATCCCTCCGCGCGCGACCGGCCGGCCATGCCGGGCACCTCGCACCTGTCTGCGCACCTGCACTTTGGTGAAATCAGCCCGGTCAGGGTCTGGCATTACCTGATGCAGTGGGCGTCCACACAGACCGATGCCGGTACGGTTGCCGCCACCGAGGCATGGTTGAGGGAGCTGGGCTGGCGGGAGTTCAGTTATCACCTGCTTTACCACTTCCCGGATACCACGCTGCAACCCCTTGATAAACGCTTTGAGAAATTCCCCTGGCAGTCTGACTATGCAGAACAGCTTGCCCGCTGGCAGCGGGGCACAACCGGCATACCGATCGTGGATGCCGGCATGCGCGAGTTATGGACGACCGGGTACATGCACAACCGCGTGCGCATGATCGTCGCATCGTTGCTGACCAAGAACCTGCGCATCCCCTGGCAGGAGGGCGCGCGCTGGTTCTGGGACACCCTGGTCGACGCCGACCTGGCCAACAACACCATGGGATGGCAGTGGACGGCCGGCAGCGGGGCGGATGCCGCACCGTACTTCCGCATATTCAATCCGGTCCTGCAGGGTGAAAAATTCGACAGGGCCGGGGTCTATGTCCGCCACTGGGTGCCCGAGCTGGAACGGCTCGATAACAGGTATCTACACCGGCCGTGGTCAGCCGACCCGGCAGTCCTGGCGGATGCCGGCATCAGGCTCGGCAACGACTATCCCGAGCCACTGGTCGATCTGCAGGCAAGCCGCAGGGAGGCGCTGGCCGCGTGGGATCACATCAAGCGGGCGCCGGCCTGATCGTCCCGGATTGCTCCCGACTGCCCTGAATTTCATAACGCGGGGCGTGTTGTTCGAACACCTCGCCGTCACAGGTCAGGCGCCGGTGTATCCGCCGGTGTCATGGGCGGTTTTCCGGGTAAAATCTCTGTCAGAT
>CAMYKJ010000169.1 GCA_947258945.1 uncultured Ectothiorhodospiraceae bacterium | reverse complement strand
ACCCTGCTGTGCAGACAGCTGCTCAATACGCTGGACGAGAGTTTCATCACCGCCTATATCCCCAACCCGTGTCTCGATCCGCTGGCACTTCGCAAGTTGCTGGCGGTGGAACTCGGCATTAAATTCGCACACAACATCGGCCAGCACCGGCTGCTGCAGCGGGTAACCAGTCGGCTGCTGGAACTCAATGGCGCTCACAGGCGGGTGGTGCTGTTGCTGGACGAGGCACAATCGATACCGAACGACAGCATGGAGGCCCTGCGCCTGCTGACCAATCTGGAGACCGAAAAGGACAAGCTGCTGCAGGTCGTGTTGTTCGGTCAGCCCGAACTCGACCATCGGCTGCAGCAAAACAATTTGCGTCAGCTGCGGCAGCGCATCCTGTTCAACTATACCCTGCAGCCGCTGGATCGCGAGACACTTGCTATCTACCTCAATCACCGGCTGCTGGTTGCGGGTTACCGCGGCACCCCCCTGTTCACGCGCAGCGCCCTGAAACTGCTGCATCGCAACAGCCGCGGCATCCCGCGCCTGGCGAACATACTGAGCCACAAGGCACTGATGTCCGCCTATGGTCGCGGCGACCGCATCATCAGGCCGCTGCACATTCGTCATGCATCGGCGGATACCGAGGACGTGCGGCCGCGAAGCTACCGGCTGGCCGTTGCGAGTGGTCTGCTCGGTGTGGCCGGCACAGGACTGTTTACCGCCTGGTACTGAGGTTGCCTTGCCATGAGCCTGATCAACGACATGCTGAGAGACCTGGATGCCCGTCGTGCGCACCCCGCCGCGGGCAACCTGGCGGCGTTACCGGCTGCCAGCATCGGCGCTGCGGGGGCCGGCATGGTGCGACAGGGTATGGCGCGGCTGATTGCCGGACTGGTCATGCTCACGGTAATTGCAATCGGTGCGCCACTGGTCACCGACTACCTGGGATTGTTTGACTGGGGCGGGCCCGGCGGCCCTGTGGTCACGCAAACGATCACCCTCCCGACGCTGCTAAAGAATCAACCGGATCGTCAGGCCAGGGTCATGCAATTGCACACCCGCGCCACTCCACACCCGATAGCGTCACAGACGTCGGAAAATACTCCGAGTCAGCCCGGCACGGCAGGCAGCGCGGAACCGGCACACGTAACGGAGGACCCGGTCACGCACGTACCGGAGGACACAGCCATAGACACGGCGCTGACTGCCGGCATACCTGCGGGTGACCAGGGTACACCGGAGATCGTTGTTCGCCGCCACGGGCCGGGGCATGAATACCGCCTTGCCGCCAGTGCAGCGGCGGCGGGTAATGAGCTCGAGGCCATTGATCAACTGAAAGATATTCTGGCGCAGGCAAACGATTATCACCAGGCCAGGCTGCTGCTCGCCCGTCTTTACATCCGCCAACAGCAGAATAGCGATGCCGAAATCCTGTTACAGGACGGACTTGCAAGTTATCCATTGTATGCGCCCTATGCCCGTCTGCTGGCACACCTGCTGGTGACGGACAAACGCCATGACGAGGCCATCGCCCGGCTGGAGTCTGCCCTGCCGGGTGCTTTACGGGACGCCGACTACCAGGCATTGCTTGCAGGTCTCTACCAGCGCAGCGGCAAACCGGCGGCTGCCGTACAGCATTACACCCGCGCCCTCGAACTCAGCCCACAGCAAGGTGAATGGTGGATGGGTCTCGGCATCTCGCAGGAACAGTCGGGCAACCGCGATGCCGCACGCACGGCCTACCGCAGGGCAATGCAGTTCCGGCTCGATGCAGCACTGCAGGATTACATAGGCAAGCGGCTGCGGCAGTTATCGCAGCAAGCCCCGGCGGCTATGACGAATATACAACCGGCAGGAAGGATCTGAAACATGTCAGCAAACATGAAACGTGAACGCATTCGTTTGGGCGATCTGCTGATCGAACACAAGTTGATCTCCCAATCCCAGCTGCAGGCTGCCCTGGAGGAGCAAAAAAAGAGCGGGCGCCGGCTCGGCCGGGTGCTGATTGCCAATGGCTATGTCGTTGAGGATGCCATGCTGCAGGTACTGTCCGAGCAGATGCGCATTCCCTATGTCGACCTGTCGATGTTCGAGCTGAACCCGAAGCTGGTACACCTGCTGCCCGAAACCGATGCACGCCGTCACCGGGCACTGGTGCTGAAGGAAAACCCGGACAGCCTGCTGGTCGCCATGGGCGACCCCATGGATATCTTCGCTTATGACAGCCTGGTGAAGATCCTGCAGCAGCCGGTTGAACTGGCCATCGCCAGTGAAGAGGCGATGCTTGCGGCGATGGACCGCATCTACCATGACGGTGAGGAGATCAGGTCGCTGGCCAGCGAGGTTGGCAGGGATCTGTCGGAGGACACCTTCGATCTCGACAAACTGATGGCGACCAGCAGCCAGAGCGATGCCCCGGTGGTCAGGCTGATACAGACCATGTTCGAGGGTGCCGCCAAGGTCAATGCATCCGATATCCATATCGAACCCGGCGACGAGGTGCTGCGTATTCGCCGGCGTATCGACGGCATCCTGCATGAACAGATCGTCGAGGACCGGCAGATTACCGGCGCACTGGTCTCGCGCCTGAAACTCATGGCGCATGCCGATATTTCGGAAAAACGCCTGCCGCAGGACGGCCGTTTCTCGGTCAACCTCAGTGACCGGCAGATCGATGTGCGCCTGTCCACCATCCCGACCCAGAGTGGCGAAGGCGTTGTCATGCGCCTGCTGGACCAGAACAATTCAATCAAGACACTGGATCAACTGGGTATGCCGCAGTATCAGCTGGACACCTTCCGGCGCATCATCCACAAGCCGCACGGCCTGGTGCTGGTTACCGGACCAACCGGCAGCGGCAAGACCACGACCCTGTACAGTGCACTGAACGAACTCAACACGCCGCAAAGAAAGATCATCACCATCGAGGACCCGGTCGAGTACCGGCTGTCCCGCATCAGCCAGGTGCAGGTCAACAACAGATCCGCGACCAGGAAACCGGTGAAATCGCCCTGCGCGCCTCACTGACGGGACACCTGGTGTTATCGACGCTGCATACCAACGATGCCGTCAGCAGTGCTACCCGCCTGATGGATATGGGACTCGAGGGTTACCTGGTGGCATCGGCCGTGCAGTGCATTCTCGCCCAGCGCCTGATCCGGCGCGTGTGCCAGAACTGCGCCACACCGCGCAAACTCGATGCCAGTGAACAGGCCTGGCTGCATGACGAGGCCGGCATCAGCCTCGACAATCACGACTTCGTGCATGGCAGTGGCTGCAACCAGTGTAACCAGACCGGCTACAGCGGGCGTATCGGCATCTACGAACTGCTGGTGATGGACAGCACCCTGACCGAGGCACTGCGCAACGAGGACCAGAACGCCTTCCAGAAAGCGGCAAGCGAGCAGTCCGGCTACCGGCCGCTGGTACAGAACGCCCTTGATTATGCGCGCGATGGCATTACCACCATCGAAGAAGTCATCCGCCTGTGCGGGTGGGCCGATTGATGCCGGTGTTCCATTACAAGGCACGCGGCAGTCACGGTGACGCCATCGAGGGTACCCTCGATGCCGGCAGTACGGATGCAGTCGCTGCACACCTGATGGACAGTGGTCTGACCCCGGTCGATATTTACCTGCAGGTCAAGCACAGCAGTGTGCGCATGGACTTCAACGAACTGTTCAGGCAGAAAGTCGAGCCTGCTGACCTGATCCAGTTCAGTCGGCAGATGTACAGTATGGAGTCCGGCCGTTCGCTGTCCGAGGCACTGGCCCAGCACCCGGATGTTTTTTCCATGTTCTACATCAGCATGGTGCGGGTCGGCGAAACCAGCGGTCACATCGAGGATATCTTCAAACAGCTTGCCTTCTACCTGGACCGGGAAAAAGAGACCCGCAAGAAGATCAAGTCCGCATTGCGCTATCCGATGTTCGTCATCACCGCCATCGCGGTGGCGCTGGGCATTATCAGCATATTCGTTATCCCTGCGTTCGCCGACATGTTCAGGAGCTTTGGCGCCGAACTGCCGCTGCCCACCCGCATACTGATGGCCATCTCGGATTTCATGGTGGCCAACTGGCCAATGCTGCTTGGCGGCATCATTGTTGCGATCATCGGCCTGCGCATGTTCATCAATTCGGAAGACGGGGCCTATCGCTGGGACAAGCTCATGCTCAATTTGCCGCTGACGGGCCCGGTGGTCTACAAGGCATCGCTGGCACGCTTCAGTCACCTGATCGCCATGTCGCTGGGTGCTGCCGTACCGCTGATTACCTCACTGACCGTGGTGGCCCGCGCCCTGAACAACCGCTTTCTGGAAGAGCGCATCCTCGGCATGCGTAGCGGCATCGAACAGGGCAAGGCAATCAGCATGGTGGCCGCGAACAGCGGCATCTTCGACCCGCTGGTGATGCAGATGCTGGCCGTGGGCGAGGAATCCGGCACCATCACCGAGCTGCTGAAAGAGATCGCCGACTACTATGACCGCGAGGTCGACTATGCCACCGAGCGCCTGAGCGCCTCTATCGAGCCGATCCTGACAGTGATTATCGGGGTACTGGTCCTGGTCATGGCGATGGGCGTGTTCCTGCCCATGTGGGACCTCGCCTCGGCCGCACTGCATTGAGGGGAAATCCATTGCAGGTAACTGATATTAATCTAAATTTGATGATAATTTCTTTTAAAGAAACACAGTGGTTTGCCGTTAAACAGAGTGCACGGGTTCAAGTGCCATTACCTAAAGGAGTAGGATATGAACAAAGTAAAGGGATTTACACTCATCGAACTGGTGATCGTGATTGCCATCCTTGGCATTCTTGCCGCGATTGCCATTCCTAAATTTATCGATCTGTCTGGCGACGCACTGGATGCTGCCAAGAAGGGCATGAGCGGCGCCGTGAAAAGCTCGCACGCCATCGCCATTGCCGACCTGAAGGCATTTCCGACCGTGGCCCAGCTGGCTACCTATGTCAACGGTGAAGGCGTCGCCGCCGTTGCGACGGGTGTTCAGCTCGAAATCGACGGCGACGACTATATCGTGCCGACCTACCAGGACTCCGGTTGCAGTACTGCAACTGCTGCAGCGCCCAACAATGTCGTCCAGTGCGTGGGTAGTAATGTAGTTGCAGCTCCCTAGTAGTATCGGCGTACTGAACCTGTCGACCTGAAAAGGGCGGGCCAGGCCCGCCCTTTTCATTAACAGGCTATTGAAATCATAAAGTCCCTTTTCCCTATGGGAGAGGGACAGGATGAGGGGATATTAATATGGGTTACAAATCATATACCCCCCTCTCCCCGGCCCTCTCGGCAAGTACTCCATGTGTTGCTCTACCGCCGACATCCATTTCGGCGTCCCGGAGGGAGAGGGAGGTTCAGGGATTCACGCTCATCGAGCTGGTCCTCGTGCTGGCCATAATCGGCAGCCTTGCGGCGATTGCCCTGCCGCGCTGGGCCCCGGCCGATACCACGGTGGCTGCACAGGCCGACCGCCTCGCCCGCGACCTGCGGCACGCGCAGGCCATGGCCATGAGCCAGGCCCGCACCCTGACCCTGGATATCCAGGGCGCATCCGCCTACCGGGTGATCGACAGCGGCAGCCTGACCGTGACCGACCCGGCCAACCAGCAACCCTTCCTGGTTGCGATGGACAATAACGTCACGGTGAGCGGCACCGACACCGGCTTCGACAGCCTGGGTCGGCCCGTTGCCGGCGGCACCCTGCTGCCTGCCGCGCGCGTGTTTACCGTCAGCGGCAGTTCGACCACCGCGACGGTGACCGTCAGTGCCGTCACGGGATTCATTTCGGTAACGCCATGACCATGCACGAACAACGGGGTTTCACGCTGCTGGAACTGGTCATGGTCATCATGCTGGTGGCGCTGGCCTCGATCCCGATACTGGGGCAGTTCAGCCAGGCATCCGGCACGCTGTTGACCGACGAAATCATCCAGACCGCGGCGCAACTGGCCCAGGAGCGTGCGGAAGGCCTGCTGGCCGACCGTCGCAATACCGGGTATGCCGCCGTGCCCACCGGCACGGTCAATGATGTACTGGGCGGCGTCTATAGCAGCTACAGCAGGACCGTCACCGTCACCTCTCCGCCGGGCGGCAGCGGTTGTGCGGCCGGGGCAACCTGCAAGGAAGTCGTGGTCAGCGTGGATCACAGTGGCAGAACGCGCGCCGAGGTCACCTTGATGCTGGTGAGTTACTGATGGCGGCACACAGGCGACAAAGCGGATTCACCCTGCTGGAAATGGTCATTGCCCTGGTCGTAGTGGGACTGCTGGGTGCGGCCGCCGGTTACGGCCTGGTCGGTGGCACACTGGCATTCTCGGGTACATCCGATGCCGTGCAGACACTCGGCAAGCTGCGCCATGCCAGTGAACGCATGGCCCGCGAGGTCCGCGAGATCCGGCGCGACCCCGTGACGCCGGCCGTGTATGACATTACTACCATGAATGCCACCACGCTGGCCTTTACCAAGACCGACGGGACCACCGTTACGCTAACCGGGTCACCGCCCCTGGCCACCCTCGCCTACTCGGCACCGGCCGGCACCCATACCCTGACTGACGAGGTCGGCAGCCTCGCCTTCAATTATCTGCAGGCCGACGGGTCAACAGCGGCCATCGGCAACGGCGACGTGGCGTTTGTCGAACTCGAACTGGTGCTGACACGCAGCGGCAACAGCTATCCGCAGCGCACGCGCGTCTCCCTGAGGAACCGGCAATGAATACCCGGTCGCCGGGCGCCCTGTTTCTGATCATTGTCATCATCGTGCTGCTCAACACGGTACAGCGCATGGCCGCCTCCGGGATCACGGACACCGCCCTGCAAAACGACGCCGTCGAGGCCCTGTTCATTGCCGAGAGCGGGCTGGAGCGCGCCGCGTGGCGTTATTCCACCGGCAGTACCTGTGCCGCACTGGCCGGCGAGACCGGCAATACCGGGCGTGGCAGCTTCCAGGTCATTTCCACGGCTGCAGTCGGCACCCTGTGCCGGGTGCGCGTGAGCGGCAGTGTCATGACAACCGTCGCGGCCAACACCGTCAGCCGCATCTTAGAAGGCGATTTCACGCCGGGCTCACCACCGGGCGGCGCCTGGGCAGTGGGCAAGAAAGACGGCGGGGAGACCCTCATTAACTGGGACGGCAGCAGCTGGAGCCGCAGCGGCCCCTACGGCGGCATCCCGAACGAGAAGCTCTTCAGCGTGACCTGCGTAGCCAGCAATGACTGCTGGGCGGTGGGCGAGGACAAGAATGGGGAGCTCATCATCCACTGGGACGGCAGCAGCTGGAGCCGCAACGGACCCTACGGCGGCATCCCGGACAAGGAGCTCTTCAGCATCACCTGCGTGGCCACCGATGACTGCCTGGCGGTGGGGAAAAAACACGGCGGCTCGGCCAATATCATTCGCTGGAACGGCAGCAGCTGGTCAGCCGTGTCCGCACCGTCGCTGCCAGACAAGGACCTGAATGCGATCGTTATGATTCCCGGTGGCGCCGGTGGCGTCGTCCAGCTGGTGCAGTGGACGGAGGTGGTGCAGTGAGGCAAACAGGTGCGACTAACAAACAACTATTATTTTTCGCGCACGCGGTGCGCTCCTACAGTGTTCCGATTATTGTAGGGGCGGATCGCACGATGTACATGGATGTACAAGTGCCGCGACAGGCATGGATGCCGTGAGCGGCGACGCATATGATCTCAGACAAGAGGTGCAGCATGTTTAATCTATTCGGCAAAAAGCAGAGCAATATATTGACCGGCATCGTATCCGTAGAAGACGGCACGGCCGTCGCCAGCATCAAACGGCATGGCAAGGGGCAGCCTGAACTGCAGTCATGCGACTTCAGCGCGACCAGCGGTACCACCAGCGATTCACTGGCCGGGTTGCTGACCAGCACCCAGAACAGATCACCCTGCTCTGTCCTGCTGTCTGTCGGCGAGTATCAGCTGCTGGTGGTGGACGCGCCCGAAGTGCCGCCGGAAGAAATGGCCGCCGCTATCCGCTGGCGCATCCAGGAGATGATCGATTTCCATATCGACGATGCCGTACTCGACATTTTCGATGCGCCGCCGTCAGGTCCTGCCAACAGTAAACAGGTCTACGTCGTGGTTGTACGCGCGGATACCGTCCGGCAGCGTATCGATGAACTCGAGCAGGCCGGCATCAATCTCGAGATCATCGATATCCCGGAACTGGCCATGCGCAATATTGCAGCCTGCCTGCCCGAGGACGAGGCCGGCCTGGTCAGCCTGTATTTCGGGGAAGA
>CAMYKJ010000168.1 GCA_947258945.1 uncultured Ectothiorhodospiraceae bacterium | reverse complement strand
CAGGCCCTCTGCAGTCAGGTGCAGAATGGATGCGCCCCGGCTGCTGTCGGTAACCAGGTCGTACAGGCTGCCAGTCATGACAAGCAGCAACAGGGCGATGAGCATCAGGTCTTTCATTATTAGCGGGTATTAATCGGATTTGACAAGGCGTTTCGGGCCGGAAGTTTATGCGGCATTTGCCCAATCGGGCCGGAAACACGGCATTTGTCCGGTATGACAATGGTTGAATGTGGCTGATACTCGGTACAACGTCAATAGCCGGAGTATCACATGACAGAAAAGCTGGTTCGGGTCTGGGATCCACTGGTCAGGCTGTTTCACTGGTCGCTGGTCGCTACATTCGTCATCGCCATGCTGACGGGTGAGGAGGAAAGCCTGCTGCATGTGGTTGCGGGCTACGCGATCCTGGGGCTGGTCGGTTTTCGGATTATCTGGGGCTTTATTGGACCGCGCTATGCACGATTCAGCAATTTCCTGTACTCGCCCGGGCGTACAATCCGCTACCTCGGTAGTCTGCTGGGCGGCCAGCCGGAATACTACACCGGGCACAACCCGGCCGGTGGCTGGATGATCGTGTTATTGCTGGCGTCCCTGCTGATCGCCGTATATACCGGTCTTGAAGTCTACGGCGCTGAAGGGCATGGCCCGCTGGCAACCGGCGGTCCGGGTATCGAATGGGTGTCTGCTGCACACGCCGATGACGACGGGGATGACGATGATGATCACCGTGAAGGTGAAGAGGATGACGACCAGCATGAAGGTGAGGAGAATGAGGCCGAGGAATTCTGGGAGGAGATCCATGAATTCTTCGCCTACTTCACATTGCTGCTGGTCTTCATCCACGTGGCGGGTGTCGTCGTCGCGAGTCGGGCGCATGGCGAGAACCTTGTCAAGGCCATGATTAGCGGTAACAAGCATGTCCCCTGAGTTTCAATGCATACCTGCAGGCCTGTCCCTGTAACCCCCTGCGGGGGCAGCAGGCCTTGCGGGTATGGTCTTTTCTCTCTGTGCCCTCTGTGCGGGGGATTATTCGTTCTGTCTGGTGCCTGCGCAGTCTGTCGTGACAAGCACCCGCAGCATGAAACTGCTCAGTGTGGATCGAGCAATGCCGTTTGTCCGGGCGTGAAGCGGATAATTTCGCGGCTCCGGAAGCTGAAGGTGTCGTTCAGGCCGCTGATGATCGCGTTGTCGCGATCGTAGATATCGCGGCTGAAGCGGACGGTGCCGACTTCATCCGCCGCGACTGTCCAGTACAACATGATGATGGTAACCGGCTCGGCCAGATTCACAGTTTGTGTTCGTTGAGTATTGATGGTTTTTATCAGTCGATTGTGGTTCCAGTCGTGGTTGCCGGCAAGCAGCAGTTCTGCCAGGTCGTAGGGTTTCTCGATACGGATACAGCCTGAGCTGAACGCACGCTCGGGTTTTTCGAACAGCGACTTGCTGGGCGTGTCGTGCAGATATACTGAATGGCGGTTCGGAAACATGAATTTGATACGCCCCAGAGCGTTCTTTGGTCCCGGTTGCTGGCGGACCAGCCAGGGGAAGCTTCTGCCGCTGTAGCGGTGCCAGTCAATTTTGTCAGTGTCGATACGATTGCCGTTGTAGTCGATGACTTCCATATTCCTGACGGCGAGATAACCCGGATCGGCACGGACTTCCGGCAGCAGGTCCTCTTGCAGGATAGTTGGAGGGACAGTCCAGGTCGGATTGATGTCGAGGTAGGTCAATGTTGAACGAAACACCGGTGATTCACGCGCCGGTCGGCCGACCTGTGCACGTGACTCCCAGACCACCTCGTTGTCACGATAGTAGCGGGCACTAAAACCGGCAATGTCGACCATGATGTAGGTGTCCGGCAGGTCATGCAGCACCCAGCGGGCGCGCTCCAGGTTGGCGCGGATCTGGTCGATGCGCGCCTCGACCGGCACGTTCATCTCACTCAGTGTCTTGCGCCCGACGCGGCCGTCGTCCAGCAGGCCATAGCGGCGCTGGAAGCGCATCACACCCTCGGCCACGGCATCGTCGAACGCCGGCAGGAACATATCCTGGGTCGACAGGTCGCCGGTGGCGACCAGTCGTGCACGCAGCGCAAGCACGCGCTCGCCCGTCGCGCCGGTTTTCAGGGTCGAGCCGGGCGGGACCGGTTGCCAGCCGCCGAGCAGGGCGTAAGTCCGGTATTTCGACAAGGCCTGGCGTAACTGCTCGTACCGGCCGGACTGCGGGCGCAGCTTTCCGATGAGTTGCGTGACGTCCCCGCTGTCGATGGCCTTGCCCAGCAACAATAAATCGTCGAGGTTGTCGATATAGCGGACCATATTCCAGTTCGAGTCAAGCGCTTCCGGGTCTACCTTGCCGAACGACAGGTGATAGCCGAGGCGTATCAGGCTGTCGGTCAACAGCAGATCGTAGTCGGCCAGCAGTTCGGGATCGTACGCGGGTGTGGCATGCAGTCTTTCGCGCAGGGCCCGCAGTGTGTCAAGGTGATAGTCCGCCGGCACCAGCCCGTCCGCTTCGATCACCTCGATGGCCGCGAGCAGCTGGGCGACGGAATCCGGGTTGACCCACGCGGGGGTGTATTCGCGCTGGGCATAGAAGGCGGGCAGCAGGGTGCGCGAGGCGAGGGCGGTATCACCGACGGTGATCGTCTCGCCGGCGTCGATGGCCGTGACGCGTGACTGGATGGTTTCCCGCAATGTGCTGTCGGCCAGCGTCGTGGCACACGCCAGCATCAGGGTGGCGGCCAGCAGACCGGTGACGGGTATAAGCCTCGCTCCTGGTGACGGCATTTTCATGTTCTTTTCGGGCATGCCCGCAGTAAGTCTTTGTTATATGTGTATTATAGAAATAATGCAGCGGCTGTGTGTCCCGCGCGCATTTCCGCTATATACCTGTTTTTAAAGTTTTTTTCTCTGCAAGTGCGGGGTGCCGGCAGGGGCAAGTGCTTGTGAACGTCGCTGCCGCGCTTTCCGCCCTGCATAGCTGGTATCTGCACGACCATGATGCCATAGCCATGGCACGGGCGAATCGGCCAAAAGTCCAAGGCCGGCGGAACCCGCCGCAGCGCGGCTAGAGCCGCTTGCCGGCCAGTGTCGGCACCTTGTCGGTGCGGGTCTCGAGCTTCAGGTAGCTGATCAGGCGGACACTGCCGCGTGCGTGCATGGCCTCGTGTATGCGGCC
>CAMYKJ010000167.1 GCA_947258945.1 uncultured Ectothiorhodospiraceae bacterium | reverse complement strand
CAATCTCAGGTCCAGTGAACGCAAGCGCAGCGAGTTGCTCAATTTCCTGTCGCATGATCTGCGTTCGCCGCTGGTGTCGATGCTGGCATTGCTGGAGCTCGCCAGAAGCAAAAAACCGTCGACCGGGCTCGGCAAGTTGCTGGAACGCATGCAGGGCAACACCGAACGGACCCTGTTGCTGGCCGAACAGTTCCTGCACCTGGCGCGTGCGGAGAACAGTGACGAGTACACTTTCAGCGAGGTCGACCTGGTCGCGGTGATCTGGAATGCGCACGAGCAGGTCTGGGCACAGGCCAGGGCCAGGGATATCATCCTCATTGAGGAACTCGACACCGAAGATGCCTGGATAAACGGCGAGGGCGGATTGCTGGAGCGGGCATTGATCAATCTCCTGACCAACGCTATCAAGTACAGTCCGTCACAGACCACCATCACGGTGCGCCTGTCGCGAGAGGGTGATTATTATCGCTGTTGCGTCGCTGATGAAGGTTATGGCATCCAGGCCGAGTCGCTGCCCGTGCTGTTCGACCGCTTCAAGCGGATCAGTAATCCGCAACATGCGGATATCACCGGTGCCGGTCTCGGCCTGGCATTCGTGGATGCGGTCGTCACCCGTCATGGCGGCAGCATCAGCGTGGACAGTACGCCGGGCAAGGGCTCGGTTTTCTGTTTCTCGTTGCGTGCCCTTGGAGGCCGCAGTGATGCGTCTTAGCCGGACCGGTGCCGGCTCTTCCTGTGCGATTTAATGCATTTTCGTTGCGGCTGTCGATGTGATGCCTGCTTCGATATCAGGCGACTTAAATGGTTGTTATCACACAAGTTCACAATTGCTATCTGTTTGACGGCGAAGCATCGGCTAGAATAATCACACAGTCGGGAGATGTCATTTATTCTGTAATGGCAGTTCCGTTCTGACAAAAATATACGGGGAGTATTGAATATGGCGCTAGAATAATCACACAGTCGGGAGATGTCATTTATTCTGTAATGGCAGTTCCGTTCTGACAAAAATATACGGGGAGTATTGAATATGGCTAACATGACAACGAAATTGGTATTGCCGGTAGTGGCGTTTGCGCTCGCGGGTTGTTCCGCGACACAGACCCGCACGGCACAGGACAGTGCGGTCATTACCGAGGACGAGTACGCTGAATTGCAGCAGAAGGAAGCCCGGATTTCGCGGCTCGAGGGCGAGCTGGCTGCAGCGCGTCTGGGTTCCGGCAGCGGCGCACAGGCATCCGCTGGCGGTGAATTGCTGCCGCCCGGAGCAAAGCCGGGTGAATGCTACGCACGTTTGTGGGTGCCGGCAACGTATCGCACCCTGAGCAAGCAGATGCTGGTCAAGGATGCTGACAAGCACGTGGATATCATTCCTGCAAAATACGAGTGGGTTCAGGAAAAGGTGCTGGTCAAGGAGACCTCCAGCCGTATGGAAACGATTCCGGCGACCTACGGGGTTGAAACCGAGAAGGTCAAGGTGGCGGATGCCACCCGTGTCTGGCGTACCAGTCTTGGCGGAAATGCGCCTCCGGCCAGCGACGATATTCTTGCCACCGCTAAAAAATACGGCATCGACCTGGATTCGGCTTCCCCGGGCATGTGCTACCACGAGCATTTTCGACCGGCCAAGTATGAAACCGTCGATCAGCAGGTACTGGTCAGCGAGGCAACCGAGCAGGTCAATGTGACTGCACCGGAGTACCGCTGGACCGAGAAACAGGTGCTGGTAAAAGAGGCATCCTCGAGAATGGTGCAGGTACCGGCCGCCTACGAGTGGACCGAGGAGACGATTATCGACAATCCGGCCCATACCACCTGGCAGAAGGGTAGCGGCCCGATCCAGCGCATTGACCCGGCCCATACCACCTGGCAGAAGGGTAGCGGCCCGATCCAGCGCATTGACCAGTCAACCGGCGAGATCATGTGTCTGGTCGAGGTGCCCGCGACCTACAAAACGGTCAGGAAGCGCATTCTCAAGACCCCGGCCACGACCAAACGCATCGATATACCGGCAGAGTACAAGACGGTGAAGGTGCGTGAACTGGTGACTGCTCCCAAGGAAATGAAGACCCAGATCCCTGCCGCCTACCGGACTGTCAAGGTGAACAGGAAGCTGGCCGATGCGTCATTTACCTGGCATGAAGTACACAACAGGAAAGAGCCTGCGACGACCCGTACCGGTACCAAGATCTGTCTGACTGAAACACCTGCCCGTTACAAGACTGTCTCGCGCAAGGTTGTCAAAACGCCGGCTGCTTCACGCAAGGTCGAGATTCCTGCTGCCTACAAGACCATCAAGGTACGCAAGCTGGTTGCAGGGCCTTCAGAAAAAGTCACCGAAATTCCGGCTGAATACAAGACAGTGTCATACAAGGAGCTGGAAAAGGAAGGTTTCATGGAATGGCGTTCAATTCTGTGCAAGACCAACATGACCGGCACACGGATCAGCCAGGTACAGCAGGCCCTGAAGACGGCCGGTTACAATCCGGGCCCGATTGACGGTTCCATCGGTGGACAGACGATGGCCGCGGTCAACGCCTTCCAGCGTGACAAGGGCCTGCCGGTAGACAGGTACCTCAATGTCAAAACGCTGCAGGCACTGGGCGTTTCTCCCCGCTGATTTCAGCTGGTTGTGTTTACACCAGGCGCCCCGCAAGGGGCGCTTTTTTTTTGCAGCAAACCCTCGTCTGGTGTATTTGCAGCTGTTCTAAATGCTTGATCATGCACAGGTGTCAATACCCCGGGAACGGTCGGTTATAAGCCGGGAGGGCGGAGCCACGCCGGCGAATGGCCATTTCCTGCGTCCGGGTGCTTGAATTAGTGCTGTGCAGCCGCTACACTTCCCGGCCGATGATGCGGGGTGGAGCAGTCTGGCAGCTCGTCGGGCTCATAACCCGAAGGTCGTAGGTTCAAATCCTACCCCCGCTACCAATTTGTACAGGCCGGAGGCATGCTGCGGCATGTGTTTGGGCCGGAGTATGGGTTTTTGCTATACTCCCGATAACAACAATTCCGGTGTACATGGAATGGGCCTTTGGCCCATTTTTTGTTTCCGGAGTCCGGTCCGGAGAATTGCGTGAGGCAGGACCCATTACAGCTATATAGATAGCGAGCAGGGTATTTCGGCCGATGATTGCCAGAAGGTGAGCTACCAGGTGAGCGGTGTGCTGGATGTAGAGGACCCCATACCCGGTCACTATACACTGGAAGTTTCGTCGCCCGGCCTGGATCGCTTGCTGTTCAAGGCGGAGGATTTCGACCGCTTCGCCGGGCATGAGGTCAAGCTGCGTATGGCATACCCGGTTGATGGACAGCGCCGGTTCAGGGGCCGGCTGGCGGGCATTGAGGACGGTATGGTGGTAATCGAGCAGGATGGTGAAGACATCAGCCTGCCATACGAACAGATCGAGCAGGCACGTCTGGTGCCGGAATACTGAGGGTGATACAGGTTTCAGGAGATTGCGGAGATGGACAGTAAAGAAATCCTGATGGTCGTTGACGCGGTATCCAATGAAAAGGGTATCGACAAGGAGATTATTTTCGAGGCCATAGAAAGCGCGCTTGCCACAGCGACGCGCAAGCGTGCGCCTGGCGATATCGAGGCGCGCGTCGCCATTGACCGCGAAACCGGCGAATACCAGAGCTTCCGTCGCTGGCAGGTAATCGACGAGTCGCTGGCCGAGAATGCCGCAGAGGACGAGGAGGTGCTCGTCTATGATGCCCCCGGGCGCCAGTACACCCTGGCAGCTGCCAGGGAATTTGACCCGGAGCTGGAACACGGTTCCTGGATCGAGGAGCCGATGGACAACGTGGAGTTCGGCCGCATCGGTGCGCAGACCGCCAAGCAGGTGATCGTGCAGAAGGTGCGTGAGGCCGAGCGTGCCATGGTGGTCGAAGCCTATCAGGACCGTGTCGGGGAACTGGTCACCGGCATCGTCAAGCGCGTGGAGCGCGGCAACGTCTATATCGACCTGGGCAGCAATGCGGAGGCCATTATCCTGCGCGAGGAGATGATCCCGCGGGAGGCCGTCAGGCCGGGCGACCGCCTGCGCGGTTACCTGCGCGAGGTCAGTGCCGAACAGCGGGGACCGCAGCTGTTCGTCAGTCGCGTGGCCCCCGAATTCCTGCTCGAACTGTTCAAGCTCGAGGTGCCCGAGGTCGGCCAGGGCCTGATCGACATCCTGAAGGCCGCGCGTGATCCGGGACTGCGGGCGAAGATCGCGGTGAGGAGCAATGACCCGCGTATCGATCCGGTCGGTGCCTGTGTCGGCATGCGTGGATCGCGCGTACAGACCGTGTCCACCGAACTGTCCGGTGAGCGCGTCGACATCATCTTGTGGGACGACAACCCGGCCCAGTTCGTTATCAATGCCATGTCGCCGGCCGAGGTCGCCTCCATCGTGGTCGACGAGGAAACCAATACCATGGATATTGCCGTTGCCGAGGACCAGCTGTCGCAGGCGATCGGCCGGGCCGGGCAGAACGTGCGCCTTGCCAGCCAGCTGACCGGCTGGGTGCTGAATGTCATGGACGAGTCGCAGGCCGAGGAGAAGAGCGAGGCCGAGGCCGCCGACCTGCAGAAGCTGTTTATCGAACAACTGGACGTCGACGACGAAATCGCCGCGATCCTGGTACAGGAAGGCTTCTCCTCCATCGAGGAGATCGTCTATGTGCCGAACAGCGAGCTGCTTGCCATCGAGGAATTCGAGGAAGAGATGGTCGAGGAGTTGCGCGGCCGCGCCCGTGACGTGCTGCTCACGCAGGCTATTATGAAAGAAGAAAAACTGGGTGATACCAAGCCGGCGGAGGATCTGCTGACGATGGATGGTATGGACTCGGAGCTCGCCTTCGAACTGGCCGGCCGGGGTGTCGTGACCATGGAAGATCTTGCCGAGCAGGCGGTCGACGAGCTGATGGATATCGAGGGGATGGACGCGGATCGTGCCGGTGCCCTGATCATGGCGGCACGGGCACCGTGGTTCGCCGAAGAGAGCAGTACCGAAGCGTAAGGAGCGAGACAGGCAATGTCAGAAGTCACAGTTAAACAATTTGCCGAGGTAGTCGGCGTCCCGCCGGACAGGTTGCTGGTCCAGCTGGGCGAGGCGGGTCTGGATATCAGCGACGAAAACGCGACCATCTCCGATACCGAGAAGACCAAGCTGCTGGATTTCCTGCGCAAGAGTCACGGCAAACGGAGTTCGCTGTCGGCGGGCGGTCCCAGCAAGATTTCGCTGAAGCGCAAGACCCAGAGCGAGTTGCGCGCAAAGGTGCCCGCCGGTCGCGGGCCGGCGGCGCGCGGGTCGATGCGCAGCACGAGGCCGGAGGCGCGTACGGTCACCGTCGAGGTGCGCAAGAAGCGCACTTACGTGAAACGTGCGGACCTGGTAGCCGAAGAACAGCAACGCCTCGACGAGGAGGCAGAGGAGCGGGCACACCGCCAGGCCGAGATCGATGCGCGTGATGCCGAGGTGCGTGCAAAACAGGAAGCGGCACGCAAGCAACAGGAAGAAGAGCAGGCCGCCGAGGAAGCGCGGCTGCAGGCCGAGCGGGATGCACGCAAACAGGTGGCCGAGGCGGCCGAAGCGGAGCGCCAGCAATCACTGGCGGCGGCCGAGGCACGCACCAAGGCCGAGGCGGATGAGGCGCGCCAGCGGAAATCCACGGAAGGGGAGCGCAAGACCCGGCACGAGGACAAAAACACCAAGTACGGGCGCAAGGAGCTGCATGTCGCGGCCGGCAAGGGCGGGCGTCGCAAGAAGAAGGCCAGACCGTCACGACGCGTCACGATCGAGTCCACCGGCGTGCACGGTTTCGAGCGGCCGACTGCGACCGTGGTACGCGAGGTCGGCATTCCGGAAAACATTGCCGTGTCCGAGCTGGCGCGCAAGATGTCAATCAAGTCGGCCGAGGTCATCAAGTCGCTGATGCACATGGGCGTCATGGCCACCATCAACCAGGTGCTTGACCAGGACACGGCAACACTCGTGGTTGAGGAAATGGGCCATATTGCGAAGCCGGTCCAGGACAATGTGCTGGAAGCGGAACTGAAACAGCAGGTTCAGGAAGTTACCGGCGAGCAACGGCCGCGTCCGCCGGTGGTGACAATCATGGGCCACGTTGATCACGGCAAGACCTCGTTACTGGACTACATTCGTGCCGCCAAGGTGGCAGAGGGCGAGGCCGGCGGTATTACACAGCATATCGGCGCTTACCATGTCGAGACCGACAAGGGCATGATCAGCTTCCTGGATACGCCGGGACACGCAGCCTTCACCGCCATGCGCGCGCGC
>CAMYKJ010000166.1 GCA_947258945.1 uncultured Ectothiorhodospiraceae bacterium | reverse complement strand
CCGCCATTGCCTTCAGCTCGTCTGCATCCAGCCCTTTATACTTGGAATCGTCGGCGATAAAGACGGTGACAGGCTCGATCATTACCTTCGTATACTGCGAACGATCAAAACCCTCTTTGGTCCAGATCATGGCACCCGGTCGATCCGCATCCGCGGAGAGACTCGGCATATTCTCGATAAAGCCGGAACCCGCTGCCCACACCTGTTGCATATTGCCAATAAGCAGCGCTGCAGTCAGCGCCATGTAGCGAAATAATGTACGCATTACTCTCTCCGTATGTCTCAGGAACAACTATTAAAATCATGGCATTCGCAAATTGAATGCTGGTGAAATTATGCACATGACAGCGGCCCACGGTCTGGTCATTTCGCGCCAACAAGGATCCGTCGAGAACGAACAGCACCCGGGTGGGACAACTTTAACATGCTTTATTCCAGGAGTAATCCCAGGAAACAGGGTTGCGAATTCGTTACTACAGCGCCTGTGCATCTAATGACCCTGGAAGCGTTTTTGCAAGGGTCCGCATCCCGATCTACTTCCCGTTTGCGCCGGTCTTCCCGCATGTCCTGGCGGTTATCCGCACAGCAATCCGGAATTTTCCCCTTCCAATCACACTGTTCTTCTCTCAACGGCTACCGATGTTTCACACAATCAGCCACAGTTCCGATGTTTACCTGAATGTCTTGCCGAGAAAGAGGAAAGCTGCGCTACGCCCCTGCTCTGCAAGGCCATAGCCAAGATACAGCGGGCCCAGGGGTGATTCGGCGCCCAGAAACACGCTGCCCGCAAAAATGGCCGAGTCGAACGACATATCATCGCGCTGTTCCCAGACATTGCCAAATTCCAGGGATGCGCCGAGATACCAGGGCAGCAGTTTCAACTTTTCGAAACGCCGGTAATAAACGGCCGAGAGCAGCGCACTATGCGGTCCATTGAGAGCGTTCTCATCGTAGCCGGAGAGATCCAGAAAGCCGCCCAGGAAGTACCGGTCCTGAACTGCCGCGTCGCCATCCAGGGTGGTGTTGTATATTGCTCCAACACCAAACGTATGCTTGCCAAAGGACATGAATCGTGATGTTTGCAACTCCAGCTGATCGAGGCTGCCGTCATTCCCCAGTGCATCGCGATAGATTGTATATTTCACTTTCCCCGTATACCCGTCTGTCGGGAAATACGGGTCATTCAAACGATCCACCCAGAGCTGCCCAAAGAACGAGCCTCTGTCATATGACCCCGTCGGCAGACCCGGAGTCCCCACATTGAGATCAACATCGCCCCAGCTTCTTCGAATACCAAGCCGTGCCTCGCCATACTCGCCGATATTGACCCCCCCAGCCAGTTGCACGCCTGCATCTGAAACACGGTATTCCGCGATGCGCGTCTGGCCATCCGGCGAATAAAGCGTCACATTCTGCTTGGCATACACAACCGTCGGCTCGATAAAGTAGCGGGCGCGTGCATCCAGGGGTTGATACCAGTCCACAGACAGCAAGGGTTTTGACCCCAGCTGGCCCGCAAAACGCACCTCTCCACCGAGTGGATTGATTGCGGTTTTCAGATAGGCCAGGCCGATGTTATAACTGTTCTCGCCGCTCCAGTCGCCGCTCAACGCCAGACCGAACTGCAGGTAGTTCGGGCCCCAGTCCTGCCTGCGGGCGACAATATCAATGCCCGTCCGGCCATCCTTATCCACCACTTCATAATCAACGTTCTCAAACAGTTCGAGTCCATAGATGGAGCCGATATCCGCCTCGAGCCGGGGAATATCCAGTGCAGTCCCCTCCTGCTGGCTGATACGCTCGCGGATCAGACTGTCAGACACATTTGAGTTGTTGGTGATCGTGACAAACTCGATGACGGGCACACTGCCCGCGCTCGGATTATGCGAACCCCGGTAGGCACTATAATCCTCGTCAGACACCGATAACGTGTTTAACGCAGCCTGTTGTTCGTGCGCCGCTGCCTCTCCGGCAGGGATGAATTGAATAGCGCGGGTGAAATCGCTGCTCGTGAGATCGCCCAGCTCGGGTACCAGCAGCACATCCTCATCACGCAGTGTGGCCAGCTGCACCTCGACATTGCGGGTGGTCAGAAAGCCGATGAGTTGTCCGCTGATCTTCAGCAAATTATTCAGCTTCTTCGTGGTGTCGAGTGGTGTGCTGATGTTCACTGCAATAACGATGTCTGCCCCCATGTTCCGCACGACATCGATGGGCAGGTTGTCCGCGATCCCGCCATCGACCAGGGTCAGGTCGTCAATTTGTACAGCCGCGAAGACACCCGGCACCGCCATACTGGACCGCATCGCTCGCGCAAGATCCCCGCTGTCGAAAACCACGGCCTTCCCGGTATTGATATTCGTGGCAACGGCACGAAAGGGAATGGGTAATTTGTTGAAATCCCTTACATGCGATACCGGCAGTGTCAGCTTGCGCAATACCAGGTCGAACTTTTGCCCCTGGATCACCCCGGTCGGCAGATCAATCTGGCCATCGTTAAATCCCACCCTGGCCTTGTCGACATACAGGTCGTCATCGCGTTTGCGCCGGAAAGACCGCTCTTCGCGCGGCGGAGCATCACTGAAGATGTGGTCCCAGTCGATAGTCTTGAACGCGTTCTCGATTTCATCCGGCGACATACCGGAGGCATACAATCCGCCGATGATCGATCCCATACTGGTGCCGGCAATGTAGTCGACGGGAATCTGCATCCGCTCCAGGACCCGCAGGACACCGATATGCGCCGCCCCGCGCGCGCCGCCGCCACTCAGCGCCAGCCCGATCTTCGGGCGCTCGACCTTTTCCTTTGGCTCCGCGCCAGATGCATTCATCGGGCAACTGACAGACAGGACAATTAGCGCCAGCGCCGCCACAAGACCCTGTCGCGTTGTGTGTCGGACGGTGCCCGGCCTGATCTCTGACCAGCCCGCCAGGCCTCGCACCACTGATTTCCCTTGCAATAGTTCCATGATCAGCATGTATACGCGTCCCCCCGTCCGGACTCTGGCCATTTCATGCCAGCGACTGCAGGATATTTCGATTAAACTTTATCCTGTCTCGATTACACTGTGTTTGCGGTACCCGATTATACGGTAAAGGTCGGGACTTCCGGATCCGGGTGTGCTGTTGCATAAATTCCGCCCGATCATTTAGTAAGCGGCAATCCTGTTCTACCTGCCAAGGCAGCAGATAATTCTTATGGAAGCTCTGATGTGTCTTCAT
>CAMYKJ010000165.1 GCA_947258945.1 uncultured Ectothiorhodospiraceae bacterium | reverse complement strand
TTCCACCGGCAGCAGCAGCAACCGCCGACAGGTTGTCGAATACGCGCCGGATTTGCGCCGCCATGTCGCCATCGACCAGTTCCATGCTGGCCGGGTCGAGCGGGATCTGCCCCGACATATAAACGGTGCTGCCGGTTCTCACTGCCTGCGAGTAGGTGCCGATGGCCTGCGGCGCGTTGTCGGTCTGGATGATGGTGCGGGTCATGTTTATTTCCTTAGATTATTTAATTTTTTACGGCAATTCCTGAGTTATTCATCTTCGTTAAGGACTGGATTCCCGCCGGAGCCTGCCCCCGCGGAGGCGGGGGCGGGAATGACAACAAGGATTATTTTGTCTCATGTAATAGATATCTCTGTGTTCTCTGTGGCTTGATTATTTTGTTGTTTATTTTGTTTATTCTTTGCGCCTTTGCGGCTTGGCGCGAGATTATATTCGCGCACGCGGTGCGCTCCTGCAAATTATAATTTGGCATCAAGGCCGGGATATTCGGCTATCGCCGTATGCGGCTGATACGGATCACCGACGGAATATTGCGCACGCGCCGCATCACGGTGGCAAGGTGCTTGCGATTGCGCACGGCGAGGCGGAACTTGAGAAGATTGGTCAGTCCGTCACCCTCCTCGATACCGACGTTCTCGATATTGGATTCGGCATCGCCGATGACAGTTGCCACCGTGGCCAGTACACCGCGGCGGTCCTCGACCTCGACATTGACCTCGACCGGGAACTCCTCGTCGATGCCCGGCTCCCACTGCACCTCGAGACAGTTGTCGGCATTGTACTTGTCGTCGGCGATGTTTCGACAACTCTGTTTATGGATCATCATGCCGCGGCCGCTGGTGATGACACCGACCACCGGATCGCCGGGGATGGGACGGCAGCACTTGGAAAACCGCGTCACCATGCCTTCGGCCCCCTTGATGACCAGCGGTGGCATGGTTCTGGATTCACCGCCCTCATCAGTACCGTCTTCGGCCAGCACCAGTGCGCGTGCCACCAGCACGGACGGCCGGCGACCGAGACCGATTTCCTCCAGCAGGTCATCCTGAGCATCGAGGTGATATTCCCTGAGCAGTGCCTGCATGCGCCCGACATCTACCTCGGCAGCAACGGGTTCGAACACCCCCAGCGCGCGGTCCAGCATGCGCCGGCCCAGCTTTATGGCCTCCTCGCGTTTCAGGTTCTTCTGGTGATGACGGATATTCGAACGCGCCTTGGCAGACACCACGAAACTCAGCCAGGTCGGGCTCGGCTGCGCGCCCTCGGCCGTAATGATCTCCACCGTCTGGCCGTTGCGCAGCGTGGTCCTGAGCGGCACGTCCTGCCGGTCGATGCGCGCGGCGATGCAGGTGTTGCCGATATCCGTGTGTACCGTGTACGCGAAGTCGATCACGGTGGCGCCATGCGGCAGCTTCATGATCTCGCCCATCGGCGTGAACACGTACACCGCGTCGGGGAACAGGTCGATCTTGACGCTCTCCAGGAACTCGAGTGAATTACCCGCATGCTTCTGCATCTCCAGCAACTCGCGCATCCACTCACGTGCACCGGCATGCATCTGGTCGATGTTTTCCTCGCCGGACTTGTATACCCAGTGCGCCGCCACGCCGGATTCCGCTACCTTGTCCATATCCTCGGTGCGAATCTGCACCTCGATCGGAATGCCGTAGGGACCGAACAGAATGGTATGCAGTGACTGGTAGCCATTGCCCTTGGGAATGGCGATGTAGTCCTTGAACTTGCCGGGTACCGGCATGTACAGGTTATGCACCACGCCCAGCATGCGATAGCAGGTGTCGACATCGTCCACGATGATGCGGAAGGCATAGACGTCGTAGGTCTCCTCGAACGACAGCGTCTTGTCGCGGATCTTGCGGTACAGGCTGTACAGGTGCTTTTCGCGACTGAGGATGCGCCCCTGCAGTTTTTCCTGCCGGACCCGGCGCTTGATCGACTTCTCGATCTTGTTCAGCACCTCCTTGCGATGGCCGCGCGCTTCCTTGACCGCCTTTTCCAGCACACTGTAGCGCAGCGGATAGAGGGCTGCGAAGCCCAGGTCTTCCAGCTCCACGCGCAGCGCGTTGATACCGAGACGGTTGGCGATCGGCGCATAGATATCAAGCGTCTCGCGCGCGATGCGGCGCCGTTTCTCGGGACGCATAACGCCCAGCGTGCGCATGTTGTGCAGGCGGTCGGCCAGCTTGACCAGGATGACGCGGATGTCGCGCACCATGGCGAGGATCATCTTGCGGAAGTTTTCCGCCTGCGCCTCGGCCGTGGTCTCGAACTCGATCTGTGTCAGCTTGCTGACCCCGTCGACCAGTTCGGCAACGTCTTCACCGAACTCGGAAGCGATGTGCTCCTTGGCCGTGGGCGTGTCCTCGATGACATCGTGCAGGATGGCCGCGATAATGGATTTCGCATCGAGCTTCAGCTCGGCGAGGATGCGTGCCGCCGCAATCGGGTGATAGATATACGGTTCGCCGGACAGGCGGTGCTGACCCTCGTGCGCCTCGGCACCGAACAGATAGGCACGGTAGACTTCCTGTACCTGTTCCGGCTCCAGGTAGTCTTCCAGCACGCGACACAGATCACTGATCAGGAAGCGTGATTCGTTATCGGTGAGTGTTTCCGCCTGTGAAGCCATGTCGGTCGGGTGCCATGCCTGTCCGGGTTACACCTAATATAACCCTATCGGGCCCACACGCACATAGCATTCCGGCCGGAACCGTTACGGAATAACGCTGAAATTGCTGCCGTCACCCGAACAGGTGCGGCAAAAGCCCCGGTCAGTCCGCCGCGGGTGCTGCCGGCGGCTTTTCCTCTGCCGCGGTCTCGTCCCGGGCGCCCGGTTCGTCGTCGGACAACTTGGCCAGCTCATCGCTCGCTTCTTCCTCGGCATCCGGGTGCAGGGGCTCATCGAGGATCGAGGGACCGATCAGGCCATCGGCAATTTCGCGCAGCGCCACGATGGTCGGCTTGTCGTTTTCCCACTCCACCAGCGGCTGCACGCCGTTGGCCAGCTGCCGGGCACGCTTGGTGGCAACCAGGACCAGCTGGAAGCGGTTATCGACCTTGTCGAGACAGTCTTCTACGGTGACGCGTGCCATGGGAAACTCCGGAAAAATTCGTTAATACAACAGGCTGTAGACAAGCTGCTACAGTTTATCTGCCCCTTCGGGGCGACGCAGTCTAACTTATTCATTAACGCTTCGCCAGCAGGCCGTCG
>CAMYKJ010000164.1 GCA_947258945.1 uncultured Ectothiorhodospiraceae bacterium | reverse complement strand
CAGACGCTCCACTTCACGTTCCTGAAGTACCCGCAGGAGTTTGGCCTGCAGTCCGAGGTCCATCTCGGAGATTTCGTCCAGTAGCAGCGTACCGCCCTGTGCCTGCTCGAATTTACCGGGGTGTGCCTGGTAAGCACCGGTGAAGGCGCCCTTCTCGTAGCCGAACAGCAATGACTCGAGCATGTTCTCGGGTATGGCTGCACAGTTGATGGCCACGAACGGGGCGTGCTTGCGGGAAGAGTTCCGGTGAATGTAACGGGCGAGCATTTCCTTGCCGGTTCCCGATTCACCGTTCAGCATCACGGTGACCTCGGCAGCGGCAACACGGTCAGCGAGTATGACCAGTTCCCTGGAACGCCGGTCCTCGGCAATCAACTCGCTGTCTGCTACCTGGAATACAGGCTTGCCCATTACAACCTCCCTGTCCTGGACCAGCACCGCGGACTGCCTTGCAATCAGTCCACTGCGTGGTATCCAATCCCGTGTACCGGCCTCCGGTAACAGCGGGCGCCAAAATCCGTTTAGCGGGTGACCGTCGATGGTCACCGGAACTTCGCTCAAATTCAATGCAGGGAGCGTGCCAGAAATAGTTTTTGCACTAACTACAGCTAGTTAACAGTGCATCACTGCACACGTGTCATTTTTTCTGCACACTGAACAAGGACTTGCAGGGCAAGATCGACGGGTTTATGACGCATAGGCCGACGCGCCACCACTAACCGGGGGCGGTCAAACTCTGCCGCAGCCGGCAAGGCATTGCCGGTTGTCAACCTGTCCAATAAATGTATAAATCTACTCTCGCAATACCATGGGGTCAGAGCACAGTTTTTCCTTATATTCCTATTAAGAAGACCTCCAGGCCGGGTTCATCGTACGCTACGGAATATAAGGAAAAACTGTGCTCTGACCCCACACAGAGTAAACATGACCGTATATTCGCTGGACAAGCTGATTTCAGAAACCCGTCGCCTGGCGGCTGAATACAAGCGCTCAACCGGGCAGTCACTGCCGGTATCCGGTGAAATTGCCCGGCATGACGCTGCGCGCATCCTCGACCTGACCCTGTGCGAACCGCGTACCGGCGGTGTCGATGCCATCGGCAATGGCAGGCGCGAGGGTAAACGCATACAGATCAAGTCACGTATTCAGACCGATAACCCGAAATCGGGTGCACGTCTCGGCCAGCTCAACACCAGTGGTGACTGGAATACGCTGTTGCTGGTGATCCTGGACGAGGAATACGAGCCCTGTGAAATCTACGAAGCGGCCCGCGAGGACATCATGGACGAAGTCGATGAGGCAGCGGGCACCAAACGGGCCAAACGCGGGGCACTGTCGGTGGCCAAGTTCAAGAATATCAGCTGGCTGGTCTGGACGCGCGAAACCGGCATGGAAGCGGTTCTGTAGGGACCTTTCAATAGCGCGAAAAATACAAAGCCACAGAGGTCACAGAGGCATACAGGATATAGTTGCTTGTTGTCTAATTCTTCAGATAACCATGAAACTATTCCTGTTTGCGCGAGAATAATTACATGGATCATTTATTATGATATTGGGTTTTTCTCTGTGTTCTCTGTGGCATATTTCTGGAAAGCAATATAATCACCCGAGTAACTAACCGCTGTTGGCTGAATATTCTGAAACTGCCTGACGCCCGTGTTTGAAGTTGCCGATGTCCTGCATGGAGTCGTCGCGGGCTGCCATGCACAGACGCATGACCTCCGTATGCATTTCCATTAACTGCGCGATCCCGTCGGCAATCGCGGCGGCATCCGAGGCATTAAGCGATTGCGTAAACAGGGCCTCCGCCCTGCCGTGGCAGTCCGCCTGCAGTTCGTTGGCGCGGGCCCAGTCACCGTCCTGCGCAACGGCAAGCATTTGCCGCCCCGCCTCCAGCAAGTCATCCAGTTGCCGGCTCAGGGACATGACGATCAGGTCCCCACCATCGATTTGACGATGTCGCCACCGCCCGTGGTTTCCTGCGGCAGCGCGTCCCAGCCGCTCTTGATCTCCCGCAGCAGGCTGGACACCTCGTCGAGGGCCGCCTCGTCGTTTTCCGCGTGGGCATCCATCAGCCGGCGGAACATGTACTCGTACAGGTTATCCAGATTGGCCGCCAGTTCACCGCCGGCCTCCAGGTCCAGGCTGCTGCGCAGTCCAAAAACTATGGAACCGGCGCTGGTTATATGGTTGCCTTTTTCTTTATATTCATTGCGTTGCATAGCCCCGCGCGCACGGGCAATTTTGTCCAGCGCACCGTCGAGCAACATCAGGATCAGGCGGTGTGGCGAGGCTTCGGTGACCCCGGTCTGGGTACCGACTGATGCGTACTGGCCGGCAGCACCCTGCTGCGAAGGATTTTTCATGTGTCCGACTTCCCTTTATTCAAATAAACCGTTTACGTGTGTACCGTGCGTCGCCATTACTGCGGCAAGCTATTCACACCACATTTAATATGCATTTACGATGCCAATTCCAGCTGACTAGTTGTTGTTGTTGCCGTAGGTCGGCAGCTGCGAGAGCTGCTGGGTCAGGAAATTACTGGTCGCCTGCAGACTAGTAATCAGCGTATCCAGCTGGCTAAACTGGTCAAAGAGACGCGCCTCAATCTGGGTCATGCGATATTCCAGCGATTCCTCGCGCGTCTCCAGCAGGCGCTTGCTGCTGTCGAGGCTGTCGGTACGGCCATCGATCAGACCATCAATCGCCAGCCAGCCGTCCACCAGCGTATCGAGCCGGTTGGCGAATCCCTGCCCCGCGGTGGAAAACAATTCAGACACAGCATTGAAATCGTTGGTCAGTGCGCTTTCCACATCTGTCGTATCGACCGTCAGCACACCCTCGCGAGAGAAGGTGACACCGATCTCGCCGAGATAGCTCAGGCCACTGGGCAGCCCGGTGGCCGGTGAATTCATGATATTGCGTAGACCATTCTCGATGCTGTAGAGCAGGCTGTCCGTGGCCAGCTCATTGTCGCGCAGGCCATCGATGGCCGTCTGGATCTCATTGTAGGCATCGGCAAAGGCCTGTACGTTGTCGGCAACGGCCGTCGTATCGCGTTCGATATCGAGGGCATAGACAGTGTTCTTGTCAGCGCTGTGCAGGTCGATCGTCACGCCAGTGATCACGTCATCGATAGTGTTGTTGCCGCGCGTTACTGCATAACCGTCCACTTCGATTTCTGCATCCAGCTTTGCAGGATCGCCGCCGGAATTGCTGACCTCCTGGAA
>CAMYKJ010000163.1 GCA_947258945.1 uncultured Ectothiorhodospiraceae bacterium | reverse complement strand
ATTGCGGATCCGAAGGAAGTCCGGAAACAGCGTGCGGCCGCAGGCAAGGTCATGAAGAAGGGTGGCGGTGCGACGGACAGTGCTGATCAGGGCTGAGTTTCATCCGCACTGCGAAATGTCACCCAGTGCCACAGGCGGCTGAGAATGCCGGGCGGGACCCGTTCCTCCGGCGGCACGACCAGGGTGACCCGTTCAACGGCAGTTTCTTTCTGCCCGGTTTCCTCCTGCGGATGCAGGGTTCCGCTGATCCTGACCAGCGCGTCATCCTCGAAATACAGTGATACATGCTCCCGGGTGACTTTGCCCGTGCCGGTTTTCAGTTGATACAGGTAATCCCAGCGGTCCTGGTGGAACACGTCCGCGACCATGGGCGAGCCGGCCACGAACTGCACCTGGCGGCGCGTCATACCCGGCTCCAGCTGGTTGATCACGTCCTGGGTGATGACGTTGCCCTGCTGCACATCGATCCTGTGCACCAGGCTCCAGTCGGTAATCGAGCAGGCGCCCAGGCACAGGCTTGCAAAGCATGTAATAATAATGAGAATCTTTTTCATTGACTTGGGTGGCCGGCTGTTCGATCAACCGGTCGCATGATACCGCAAGTTCATGCCTGATGGCATTACCACGGGGGAGTATGGTTTGGAATCCAGTGAGTTACGCAAGGCAGGCCTGAAGGTGACGCTGCCCAGGATGAAAATCCTGGATATCCTGGAGGCCAGCAGCAGCCGTCATCAGAGTGCCGAGGATGTCTACAAGGCGCTACTGGAGGAGGGCGAGGACATCGGGCTGGCGACGGTCTATCGAGTCCTGACCCAGTTCGAGTCGGCCGGCATCGTCAAGCGACATCACTTCGAGGGTGGCCACTCGGTATTCGAGCTGGACGAGGGCGGCCATCATGACCATATCGTCTGCGTCAAGTGCGCGCGTGTGGACGAGTTTGTCGATGAAACCATCGAGCAGCGGCAAAAGGCCATCGCCAGCGAACTCGGTTACGAGATGACCGATCACTGCCTGTACATGTACGGTATCTGCAAGAACTGCCAGTCGGAGTAGCGGGCGGGCAGGGTCTGCGCGTCCGCTGGTTATTCTGACGCTGTTTTCCTGGTCCGCAATTCACTCAAGCGGCTCGCGAGGTTGTTATAGCCCCGCAACCAGAGTTCCGCTATTTCGTTTTCCACTTCGTATTCTTCGATCAGGAACGCCAGCTGACCCGCCGTGGTGGGGTAGTAGTGGCGTGCCATCTGTTCTGTCAGGAGCATGTGAAAGGTGTAGGCGTGGAAGTTTGCGCGGCTCTCCGCGCGTGCAAGGCTGATCGATGATGAGATGGCTACCCCCTCGGTGACCAGGTCGTGGCGATGCTGCGCAGCTCGTCAGCCGGGAGACTGAACCAGTCGTAGGCGATGTCGGTACAGGCAGCGTGCTCTTCCGCCCCGTACAGGATGGGTGAAACACACAGAGCAATGCATAGCAGCAGCTTTCGCATTACCGTGACCTCCGGGCCCCCAGGCTCCGCTGGAATGTTACATATTTATAACACTCGGCAAACTCTCCGGTTTTCTTTAATTTCTGAATAATTGCCCAAGGCGTGCTCAGGCGCTGGCTTTGCGGGATTTGCGCCGGACGGATTGCCGGCCTGCGCTGGCCTGCTGCATCATTTCCCGGGCATGGTCGCGGGTCTGCCGCGTGATTTTTACACCACCCAGCATGCGGGCCAGTTCGTCGACGCGCTGCTCCGTGTCCAGCATGTGTACCCGGGTGCTTGTCGTGTCGCCGGCGGATGATTTCGTGACCTGCAGCTGGTGGTGGGCAAGTGCGGCAACCTGCGGGAGGTGGGTGACGCACAGCACCTGCCGGCCGCTTGCCAGTGCACGCAGCTTGCGGCCGACGATTTCGGCAACCCCGCCGCCAATGCCGCTGTCGACCTCGTCGAAGATCAGTGTGGGGATGGTTTCGCCGCCCGCCGAGATGACCTGGATCGACAGGCTGATGCGCGACAGTTCGCCGCCGGATGCGACCCGCGCGAGCGGTTGCAGCGGCTGTCCCTTGTTGGCGGTGACCTGGAACTCGATATCATCCTGCCCGTGTGCACTGCAGTCGGGATCCGTGCGCGGCGTGACGGCGGCCGCGAACACGCCACCTGCCATACCCAGCGTTTGCATGGCGGCCGTGATTTCCCTGCTGAAGGTGCGGGCCGCCTTGCTGCGTCGTTTGCTCAGTTCGGCGGCGGCCGCGTGCCAGGCGGATTCCAGTGCGGCCACCCGGGCCTCGAGTTCGGCGCGGTGTTCCCCGGCATGTTCGATGGCATCCAGTTCCTCGCGCAGCTGCTGCCCGACAGCCGGCAGGTCGTCCGGACGACAGCGGTGCTTGCGTGCCAGGTCGTGCAGCTGGCCGATGCGTTCCTCCAGCCACTGCAGCCGCTCCGGGTCCAGTTCCAGGCCATCGGTATAGCGGCGCAGCGAGGCGATGCACTCCTGGATATTGATGGCGGCCTCGCCCAGCAGGCCGGCGGCCTCCGCCAGTGACGGGTCAAGGGCCGCGAGTTCGCTGATGTCCTCCAGGGTGCGACTGACAAGGGTGTTGGCACATTCCCCGTCATCTGCATCCAGCCGCTGCAGTCCCGACTGGCAGGCCGACAGCAGGCGCCCCGCGTTGGCCAGGCGGGCATGCTCTGCATCGACCGATTCGATATCGGCCGCCGTCATGCCCAGGGAGTCGAGTTCCTGCAGCTGGTAGCGCAGCAGGTCCTGTCGCGCATCGCGTTCGGCATCATCGGTAACGATGGTGCGCAGGCTGTCACGGGCATCGCGCCAGTCGGCAAAGAGGGTGGCGACCTCGTCCAGAACACTGTGGTGTCCGCCGAAGGCATCCAGCAGCTGGCGCTGCACCGGTGCGCGCAACAGCGACTGGTGTTCATGCTGGCCGTGGATGTCCACCAGCTGCTCGCCCAGTTCGCGCAGCTGCTGCATGGGAACCGGCTGACCGTTGATGTAACCGCGCGAACGGCCTGCACGGCTGACGATGCGCCGCAGCTGGCAGTCACCGTCTGTATCCATGTCGCGCTCCTGCAGCCAGTTGCCAACGTCCTGATGGTCGCTGATATCGAAGCTGGCGGAGATCTCCGCCCGCTCGCTGCCATGGCGAATCACCGAACTGTCGGTGCGGTCACCCAGTACCAGTCCGAGTGCATCGACGAGGATGGACTTGCCGGCGCCGGTTTCGCCGGTGAGCGTGGTCATGCCGCCGTCGAGTTCCACGTCGATTTCATCGACGATGGCGAGGTTGCGTATGTGTATGAGGGACAGCATGCGTCAGGGCTGTTCGCTCCAGCGCAGTTTCCTGCGCAGGACGCTGAAGTATTCATGTTCCGGCGGGTGCAGCAGGCGCAGGGCATGTGCGTGTTTGCGCACCGTGACGTGGTCGCCTGCCTGCAACGGTTCGCTGATCTGTCCATCGCAGGAAACGGTCGCCTCCAGCGTGCCTTCATGGAGGATGATCTCGATGATCGAGGCATCATCGATCACCACCGGCCGGTTGGACAGGGTGTGCGGGCAAATGGGCACCAGGGTGATCGCGCCCAGCCGCGGGTGCAGGATGGGACCGCCACCCGACAGGGCATAGGCGGTCGAGCCGGTCGGTGTCGCCACGATCAGTCCGTCGGAGCGGTTGGTATTGAGGAAATGTCCGTCGATCCAGGTATCCAGTTCGATCATGCGCGCGATGTCGCGCTTGTGCACGATGACATCATTAAGGGCAGTACTTTCGCTGAGCACCTTGCCGTCACGCGAGACCGTGGCATGCAGCAGGCTCCGGTCTTCCTCCGAGAAGTGGCCGCTCATGATTTCATCCAGCCGGTGTGTCATTTCATCCGGGGATACGTCCACCAGGAAACCGAGTCGCCCGAGGTTGACGCCCAGCACCGCGATCCCGGACTCGGCCAGGCTGCGCGCGGCATTCAGCAGGGTACCGTCCCCGCCCACCACGATGGCCAGATCGCACTGTTGTGCGAGCGCGGTCCGGTCCAGCACCGGGTGGTCGCTGTCGGCAAGCAGTCCGGCGACAGGTTCGTCCAGCCGGATTTCCGCCCCGAGTTGGGCGAGGTAACCGGCCAGCGTGCGCAGGGTCTCTGCGACACGCTCTCCGCCGGCCTTGCCGATCAGTCCAACACGTTTGAAATGAGGTGACATGTCCTGGATAGAAGTTGAGTGTCTGAACGCTAACATGACTCACCGGGAGCGCCAACTGCCACGGGCGAAAGAGCCGATCTGCCCTGAAGCCGCCTGGCACTCTACCGGTAGGAGTGCCAGATGCATTATTATGACGGATACAGGGTGTCCGGACGACCGGCTTATGAGCGAATCAACAGCAGAAATTTCCGAACGTGCCCAGCTGATGCTGCGGGCACTGATCGAGCGTTACGTGGTCGACGGGCAGCCGGTCGGTTCGCGCACGCTGGCACGGGAGGCAGGACTCAGGCTGAGCCCGGCGACCATCCGCAATGTCATGGCGGACCTCGAGGAGCTGGGTTTCGTCAGCTCGCCGCATACCTCGGCCGGGCGTGTACCGACCGTGCAGGGTTACCGGTTTTTCGTCGACACCCTGTTGAGCGTCAAGCCGCTGGACCAGCGGGCA
>CAMYKJ010000162.1 GCA_947258945.1 uncultured Ectothiorhodospiraceae bacterium | reverse complement strand
GCCGGCTCCGGGCAGCGCGCCGTCGAAATGGCCCTCGAGAATCCCCGCATCGACCTGATCATTCTCGACGTACAGATGCCTGATATGGATGGCTTCCAGACGGCGTCCATGCTCAAGGTCAGGAAGAGAACCCGGGATATACCGATCATCTTTCTCACGGCCGCCTACAAGACCGACGAGTTCCAGAAAAAGGGCTACGAGGTCGGCGCCGCCGACTACCTGCTGAAGCCGATCGATGACAACCAGCTGATCAACAAGATCAGCACCTACCTGCGGCTGATCGAGAAGGAACGGGAAATGACCCTCCGGCTCGAGGAACTGGTCGATGAGCGTACCCGCGAACTGAAGCTTGCCAAGACTTACCTGGAAAATGTCATCAATCACATGGGCGAGGCACTGTTACTGCTCGCCCCCGACGGTACGGTCAAGGCGGCCAATCCGACGGCCTGCCGCATGCTGGATTACACCGAGGACGATCTGCTGGGCATGTCGATCGGCGACATCTTCGAGGAGGAAGAGACGGTACAGGCCAATGCGTTCATGGGGACCTGGCTGGAGGCGCTGATTCGCACCGGCACGCTCAGCAGCATCGAGGCAAGTTTTATCGCCAAGGACCGGCTGCGTGTGCCAATCCTGTTTTCGCGCACCGCCATCATGAACGAGCAGGGCGAGATCACGGATATAATCTGTATCGCGAAGGATATGACGGGGTACGAGCGCGTCACTGATTGAATTACTGCGTATACCGTTTGCAACTCATTGCCTTCGGGTTACACTTGGCACAGGAACACTGGAGTAGTAAATGGACAAGACGGATTCCATCGAGCCGGAAGAGGATATCGTCCTCACGGCAGACGCCCTGAAAGCCATGGGCCATCCCCTGCGCTGGAAGATACTATGCACGCTTGGCAACAGCGAGATGTCGGTGGGCGAGATCGTCGAGAAGATCGGCACCTCGCAAAGCAATGTTTCCCAGCACCTCGATCAGCTGCGCAACAAGAACATCGTCAGGTCCCGGCGTGACGCCAATCGGATCTACTACTGTGTCAGTAACGAGAAGCTGCTGGAACTGATCAGTACCATGCGCGGGGTCCTGTGCGAGACCAACCTGACTGACATACCGCCACCGCAATAATCCGGCGATATTGAGCTTTTTATTCCTGCGAACAGGCGTTATGTGTCAAATCCGGCCTGCGGCTGATCGCGCCTGCAAGGCGCTCCTACAAGCGCGACAATGGGTGTGATCCGCCCGAAATAATAAATGGGACGACCAATAAAAAAGGGGACAGCCCTTGCAGGCTGCCCCCTTTTACTTGGCTTTTTCGGTTCTTGGGCCGTCTTACTGGGTAGGAGCAGCCGGAGCCTGCGGAGCAGCCGGAGCATAACCGTAAGGAGCACCACCGTAAGGAGCGCCATAGCCGCCACCAGGATAGCCGCCATAGCCGCCACCAGGATAGCCGCCATAGCCGTAACCAGGATAGCCGCCATAGCCGTAACCAGGATAGCCGCCATAGCCATAGTGACGACCGTAGCCCATAACCGGAACCGCGACCGCCGCCGCTCATGTTGAAGTCCATGTCACCCCAACCGTCGCCGTCAAACGGGCCCCAGTCGGAACCCCAGTTGTCACCGCCCCACGGACCGCCCCAGGCGGATGCGGCGGTGGAGCCGATGGCCAGAGTGGCCGCAGTAATAATGGTTGCAATAGTTTTCATTGTTACTCTCCAAATAAAGTTAATCGTACTGTGGTGAAGTCTTTCGTCTGTAAGGACACGCAATACTTTATAAGAAACTGCTTAAATAAGCAATAGCTAACTTAATTAATTTCTAACAATCCATAGCCATTCGTATAAATGCTCAGTTATACAGTCGGTTATAGTTGCCAAAAATTGGCCGTTTTAGACTGGATCGGGCACATTGACATGGCTAGGGTGGCCTTAGATATGAATATACACGACACAGCGCGATTTGGGACAATTCGACGCCAAATAATTGGCAAAGCCGGTTATGATGTATGTATATGAGTGGTGCAGGTGACAGGCTGTTACTGGCGATTATCGAGCTCGGGGGCTATCCGGATTTCCGGACGCTGTACGAGTCGCTCGGCTACGAGGTCGCCATCGAGACCCGCATGCGCAAGGCCATCGGTTTTCTCAAACGGCGGGTACCCGATGTGATCGTTGCCGAGTTCAACTTCCAGTCGGATTTTCGCGACCGTACCAGCAGTCTCGAATCCCTGCTGGCGGTCGTTCAGCGGTTGCCGGATACACGGGTGGTCATTTTCTACGAACAGGAATTCACGCCCCAGTTCGAGAAACTGCGCACCCGTCTACCGGTACACCACGCACTGACGTTCCGTGCCTGCAGGCGGAGATGACCGGATGTCAGGCCGGTCAGGCTAGCGCATAATATTCAATAATCAACCAGGCAGGTAATGGTAATGAAAAGAATCAGCATATTGATATTGTCCCTGATGGCATGGGCGGCGTTCACCGCAGATGCAACCGAAGTGCGGGTGCGCGTGTTTGAACGGGGCGGCAATCTTCCCCTGGCAGGCGTGTCTGTCTGTCTTGGTACACGCGCACGACTGGACCAGTTCGGCGCCGCGCGCACGGACGGGAAGGGCTATGTCCTGTTCAGCGAAGTGCCCCAGGCAGAGGTCGTCGTCACCGCTTCGTTTGCAGGTTACAAGTCGGAGCAGGAATCCATGGTGACCTCCAATACCGACAGGATGCTGGTGATGTCGCTCCCTGCCGGGGGTGGCGGGCCGCAATGTTCGATACGCAGGGAAAGCGCCGCGCTGACATCCTCCGGCCTCGTCGTCAGTCAGTTCAGGATCAATGCGGGCGCCACGGCGACCGACAGCCGTACCATCAGGCTGAACAACAGCCTTAACGGGATGGCAACACAATACCGTGCCAGCGAGCGCAGCGACATGGAGGGTGCAGAGTGGCAGTCCTATGCCGGTGCCCCCGAGTTCATGCTCAGTTCCGGCGCCGGGGCGAAACGTGTCTACCTGCAGGTCAGGCGGCATACCAAGATCAATGGCGCGACCCTCGAGACCGTGTCGCCGGTCGTGGTGGACAGTATCCAGTTGCGCTGACCAGGCACCTCGCCGGTTGCGGACGGCCTAGCGTTTTTTATCCGGGTGCGACCGTCTACGCCGGCCCTCGAATTTCACAATGGACTGGATGATGACATCGTAGGGCAGGTGATCGAAATCCTGATATTCCTGCAATGCCCGGTCGATGATTCCGATGATGTTGTCGACGTCGCTGTATTCGGCCCGTTCGGGATTAACCAGGGCCTGCAGTCCCAGCATGCCACCTGTCTGGACCTTGATTTCGCGCGCATGCGGCAGGGGTCCGCTGGCGCTCGTCAGGTGCAGCGCAAAACGCGCATTGCTGCGCATGCGATCGAGCAGTTCAGTACACAGCGCCTTGCCGGCGGCGGAACTGCAGGCGATGCCTTCCCTGTCTGCCAGGTGAAAGCGGCGTGATCTGGCGCAGGTGCTGCGCCTGGAGTTGATGGTTTTCTCGAATATGCAGCGTCGTTCGTTGACGGCGTCGTAGGTGTTTTTGTATTCCTGTTCTTCCATCAGCGTTGGATATCGCCTGGCCGGTTATTTTTCCCATTCCTTTGCAATCGGCTCTTCCCGGGTCTCGGTCAGCGCCTGTTCCGCTTCCATTTCCGTGGCAGAGTAGTTGATCTTGTAGATTTGATTATCATCAAGGGGTTTCTCGCTGCGCAGGCGCTTGACCTCGTTTTTTGCATCCCTGAATTTTTCATACTGGCTGACCAGCGCGGCAGACTTGCGCCCGGATTCGCTGCTGGTTACGACAAAAATGAAATATGGCATATACGGACTCCATGCAAGCTGTCATACAGTCAGGATTATATCAGGCGGCGTGGTATGCATCAGCGCACCGGCGGGCTGTAGCCGAACTCGTGGCGCCCGGTATGCAGGCGTTTGTATTTCCGGATCATGATGATGGTTTTGAGTATGGTCTGTTCGTCGATGCGGTCCAGTTGCAGGCCGATTCTGATCACCCGTATATCGCCTTTGCCCTCATCGATCTCGATGAACTGGCTGTCGGGGTGTGCCTGTTCGTTGCGATCATCTGTGCCATGGGTATGTTCGAGTGCCATGATGGTCGCATCCCAGATCACGGGACGGCCTTCGAAACTGCCGATAAAGCGGATTTGCGCACAGCGCTCCTGCGCGGGTGCGGTATAGGTGAACCCGGTGCCGTTGCGTTCCAGTGTGCCCCTGAATGACTCGAGAGTCGTACCGGCGCCGTCATTCATCGAGCAGTACGGAGGCAACCAGCGTGTTGTGCATGATGATGCAGCCGGTGCGACGGCCGATACCGTCCTCGCTATAGTCGAAGGTGTAGGTCCGCTGCAGTCCCGGCCCGCGTTCACGGGAAAAGACCGGCCTGATAGTCTGTAATGCAGCTGTTCCGTCCAGGAACTGGAGACCCCGGGTTTCGCAGGTCTCGCGCGCGGTTTTGATTGCCCGGTCCCGGCTGAGCGTGCTGTACTGCCATACCAGTACGGCAACCAGGATGATCAGCAACAGTGCCAGTGTTGACATGCCTTGATAGCCAGGATGGATTGCCAGGATGTAACGCAAGCGCGTTGCAGGTGCGCCCGGCTGTTACTTCTCGTGGTTTTTTTCCTGCTGGATGCGGTTATGGATCTCTTCCCTGTGCACCTGTACGTCTTTGGGCGCCTTGATGCCTATCCTGACCTGGTTGCCCTTGACACCCAGCACTGTCACCGTGACATCATCACCGATGATAAGTGACTCGCCCAACCTGCGGGTAAGGATTAGCATGACGGGAAAACCTTGTAGTGCGGGATTAGCTAGCTATATATAGACGTGCAACCCGGCAAAGTCAATGAATGGTCATGCTTTTTCCGTGATAAATGTCCCTGCACGTCGATGAAAATGCACGGTTATGAAGGCTATACCGGCGATGAACTGTCCGCTGTCCCGGGACCGGTTACAGTACATCACGCGACCGATCGTGGCGACATCATCGCCGGTAATACGGATAAGCTGCCCGGTCCTGAGCGGCACCGGTACCTGAACCTGCAGCCCGGCCGGCGACAGGTCGCGCAGTCTTCCATGATTTCCCCTGCATTCAGTATCGAGGTAGACGGTCACCGGTGCATGGTGCGGCATGCGCTCGAAGGACCGTCCGGTCGTGCCGGCAATACGCACTGTGGCGGCGACCTGGAGCGGTCCGCCGCAGCCGGCGCAGAGCGGTTGCTGGGTGCAGGATGCTTCCGCCGGTCGCGGTGTCCGGCAGAATGCGCATACAGACATGTCAAGCGGTTCGTTTGTTGTGGCCGTATCCTGTGCGCTGTAATGATCAGGTGACCGGTCGCTGCCCGATTGTGACGCATCGAACGGGCGACTGCGGCCTGCCATGTAGGCAGCGTCGTAGGCGGCGCGTTTCTTCGGATTGGACAGGACACGGTAGGCCTCGTTGAGGATGCTGGCATCCCATTCATCCCCGCCCAGGTCGGGATGCATTTTCAGTTTCTGCATCTGGGTCCGGTAGCTCGCCTTGATGATGTCGGTTGGCGCATCCGGCTGGATGTGCAGTATCCGGTAGTAGTTGCGACGG
>CAMYKJ010000161.1:4067-7270 GCA_947258945.1 uncultured Ectothiorhodospiraceae bacterium | reverse complement strand
CGCTCAGGGTCGGGCCGGCCTCGACATGCACCTCGTTGATCTCGCGCTCGCCGAGGTACTGCAGCATGCCGGCCAGTTCCACCCGGTCACCCTCCAGCGGCAGCGTCACGACCTCGGCACCTGCATTGACCAGTGCATCCGTCTTTACCGTGTCCGCCGTCCCGGTCAGCACCAGCGTGTCGCCCGGCAGGTTCAACAGTTGCGCAGCCGGTGGCATGCGCAGTCGGCTGTCGAGAATAACGCGCAGCGGCTGCAGAACGCGCTCGTTATCCAGGCGCACGTTCAGTGACGGATTGTCCGCCAGCACCGTGTCGATCCCGGACATAATTGCACTGGCCCGTGCGCGCAGACGGTGCACGTCACGGCGCGCGGCCTCACCCGTGATCCACCGGCTCTCGCCACTGGCCATCGCGGTGCGGCCGTCCAGGCTCATGGCCAGCTTGCAGCGCACGAACGGCCGGCCTGTCTGCATGCGCCGGATAAAACCCGGATTGATCGCGGCCGCCTGTGCCGCAAGCACACCCGTCGTCACCTCGATGCCGGCCGCTGCAAGTGCCTGCGCGCCGTTACCCGCGACCTGCGGGTTCGGATCTTCCATGCCGACCACCACGCGCGCCACGCCGGCCGCGATCAGTGCCTCGGTACAGGGTGGCGTGCGCCCATGATGACAGCACGGCTCGAGTGTCACGTAGGCCGTCGCACCGCGAACGTCCTCGCCGGCCGCAGCAAGGGCATTGATTTCCGCATGGCCCGCGCCTGCCTGCTCGTGCCAGCCCTCGCCGATCACCTCGCCCGCGCGGACGATTACGCAACCCACGCGCGGATTCGGATCGGTGGTAAACAGGCCGCGTTCGGCCAGGCGCAGGGCCCGGGCCATGAATGCGTGGTCATTTGCTAAATTCATCTGGGATACCACGGCATGCGGGCGGACCGGACTGTCCCGGCAGCCGGTCAGTCTTCCGGCAACAGCGAGATCTGGTCCTTCTTGTCTTCCGCGCTGGGTTCGCTGGCAAGCTTCTCGATTTCCTCGCGGAAGGCATTGACGTCCTCGAAACTGCGGTAGACGGATGCAAACCGCACAAAGGCGACCTGGTCGAGTTCGCGCAGTTCGTTCATTACCCACTCGCCAAGCTGCAGTGACGGGATTTCGCGCTCGCCGCTGGCACGCAGGCGGTGCTGCAGTCGACTGATTGCCGCATCGACAAGTTCCGCCTCGACTGGCCGCTTCTCCAGTGCCCGCATCATGCCGGCCGTCAGCTTGCCCTCGTTGAACGGTTCGCGGGCACCGTTGCTCTTGATGATGCGCGGCATCACCAGCTCCGGCGACTCGAAGGTGGTGAAGCGCTCGCCGCAGGCGATACATTCACGCCGGCGACGCACCTGGGCACCCTCGCTCGCCAGGCGCGAGTCGATCACCTTGGTATCCTGCTTGCCGCAAAAGGGACAGTACATACTGCGCCGTTACCCCTGCCTAGCCATAGACCGGCAAGCGTTTGCACAGGGCCAGCACCTTGACGCGCACGGCATCGATCACCGCCGGGTTGTTGATATCGTCCACCACATCACACATCCAGCCGGCCAGTTCGCGGGATTCCGCCTCGCCCAGACCGCGGGTGGTGATCGCCGGCGTGCCGACACGAATGCCGCTGGTGACGAACGGTGACTGCGGATCATTCGGTACGGCATTCTTGTTGACCGTGATGTTGGCCGCGCCCAGTGCGGCGTCGGCCTCCTTGCCGGTCAGCCCCTTGTCGATCAGGTCAACCAGGAACAGATGGTCATCGGTCCCGCCGGACACCACGTTGTAGCCGCGCTCGAGAAACACGCCGGCCATGGCGCGCGCATTGTCCAGTACCGCCTGCTGGTAGTCGCGGAAGGACGGCTCCAGCGCCTCCTTGAAGGCCACCGCCTTGGCGGCGATGACATGCATCAGGGGGCCGCCCTGGATGCCGGGAAATACCAGCGAGTTGAATTTCTTTTCCAGTTCCGCGTTGGCCTTCGCCAGGATCATGCCGCCGCGCGGTCCGCGCAGGGTCTTGTGCGTCGTGGTCGTGGTGACATCGGCGATATTGACCGGGCTCGGGTAGATGCCGGCCGCAATCAGGCCGGCGACATGGGCCATGTCGACGAACAGGTAGGCACCGACCGAATCGGCAATCTCGCGGAAGCGCTGCCAGTCGACCACGCGCGAATAGGCGGAGAAACCGGCAACCACCAGTTTCGGCCGGTGCTCCTGCGCCAGTGCATCGACCTGGTCGTAGTCGATCTCGCCCGTGTCGTTGTTCAGGCCGTACTGGACGGCGTGATAGATCTTGCCGGAGAAGTTCGGCCGGGCACCGTGGGTCAGGTGCCCGCCGGCGTCGAGACTCATGCCGAGGATGGTGTCGCCCGGCTGGATAAGCGCCATGTACACCGCCGCGTTGGCCTGGGAACCCGAGTGCGGCTGCACGTTGGCATAGTCCGCATTGAACAGCTGCTTCGCGCGGTCGATCGCCAGCTGCTCGGCGACATCGACATGCTCGCAGCCGCCGTAATAACGTTTGCCCGGGTAACCCTCGGCGTACTTGTTGGTCAGCACGGAGCCCTGCGCTTCCAGCACCCGCGGGCTGGCGTAGTTCTCCGAGGCAATCAGCTCGATGTGTTCTTCCTGGCGCCTGCGCTCGGCGTCGAGCGCGGCCTGCAGCTCGTCATCGAAACCGGCAATTTGCATGTCTTTGTCAAACATAGGCGTTAACTTTATGAAATCCCCGATATATTCCGGATGTGAATAATAGCCGAAATCATCGGCCGGTGCGATACACCCATTGGGTATAGGCCGGGACTCGGCGCTCAGTTTGCCCCGGCCATGGCCGCCAGCACCGCACACCAGGCACGGGCAAGATTGTCGCGGTTGTAGCCGCCGCCGCCCATTGCCAGCAGGCGGCCGTCACAATGGCGCGCCGCCAGTGCGCACAGGCGCTGTGCGGCGTGCGCATGGGCGGCGGGCGTATAGCGCAGATGGGTGATCGGATCACCGGCAATGCTGTCGGCGCCGCACTGGAACAGAATGAATTCCGGCCGCTGGCGGTCGATGAAGGCCTCTGCCTGTTCCCAGGCAGCGAAGAACCGGTCGTCGCCCGCCTCCGGCGGCATGGGGATGTTGAGCTTGGTACCTGCCGCCGCCCCCCGTCCCGTTTCAGTGATGTCACCGGTACCCGGATACA
>CAMYKJ010000161.1:0-4046 GCA_947258945.1 uncultured Ectothiorhodospiraceae bacterium | reverse complement strand
AGATCCGGGTCCGCCTCGAAGCTGTAAAACACCCCGTCGCCGTGATGGGCGTCGATATCGACGTAGGCGACGCGCCGGATATCATATACCGCGCGCAACACCTCGATGGCGATACCGCAGTCGTTGAACACGCAAAAACCCGCCGCACTGTCGCGCCGGGCATGATGGAGGCCGGCAATGGGTACGAATGCGTGCTGGCATTCACCCTCCAGCACGCGGCCGACGGCATCCAGCACACTGCCGACCACGACACAGGCCGCTTCGTAAATCCCGCGCACCGCCGGTGTGTCACCGGCATCGAGGTAGCCGGTCCCGCTGGCAGAGCGCTCGATGACCCGGTCGATGTAGGCCGGTGTATGAAACGTCTCCAGCATTTCACGGCCGGCGATAACCGGCGGATGGACAGTCACGCGCGTGTCGAGATCCTGCTGTTGCGCCAGCGTCCAGAACGCATCCATCCGGTCCGGACCGAACGGATGGCCATGGCCGAAGCCGTAACTGACCAGGGCCTCGCCGATACAGACACAGGTCGCATTACCCATGTACCGATTATGGCCCCGGCGGAACGCAACGCAAAGGCATTATGATGACTCGATGATTCAGTAACATAGGACACACACCTGCAAGGGATTCTCGCCTGCATAATCGTCGCTTGCTCGCAGCAAGGCGACGCCTATAATGTGCGCCACCGATACAGGAGGCAGGCTCGCGTTCCAATGGCGCAGTACGTTTACACCATGAACCAGGTGGGCAAGGTTGTCCCGCCCAAACGCAAGATCCTCGAAGACATCTCCCTGTCCTTCTTTCCCGGCGCCAAGATCGGCGTCCTCGGCCTGAACGGCTCCGGCAAGTCCAGCCTGCTGCGCATCATGGCCGGCGTCGACACAGAGATCGAGGGCGAGGCACGCCCGCAACCGGGAATCAAGATCGGCTTCCTGCAACAGGAGCCGCCACTCAATCCAGACAAGGACGTACGTGGCAATCTTGAGGAATCACTTTCGGAAATCACGGAAGCGCAGCAACAACTCGATGCCGTGTATGCCGCCTACGCGGAGCCCGATGCCGATTACGACGCGCTTGCCGCCGAGCAGGCGCGGCTGGAAAACATCCTGCAGGCCACCGACGGACACAACCTCGAGCGCAAGCTGGAGATCGCCGCCGATGCCCTGCGCCTGCCGCCCTGGGACGCCGATGTCGCCACACTGTCCGGCGGGGAACGTCGCCGCGTGGCCCTGTGCAAACTGCTGTTGTCCAACCCGGACATGCTGCTGCTGGACGAGCCCACCAACCACCTCGATGCCGAGAGCGTTGCCTGGCTGGAACGCTTCCTGGCCGAATTCCCCGGTACGGTCGTGGCCGTGACCCATGACCGCTACTTCCTCGACAATGTCGCGGGCTGGATCCTCGAACTGGACCGCGGCCACGGCATCCCGTGGGAAGGCAACTACTCCTCCTGGCTGGAGCAGAAGGAGCAGCGCCTGGAGGTCGAGGAAAAGCAGGCCTCCGCCCGGCAGAAGGCGATGAAGGCCGAACTTGAATGGGTGCGCTCGGGCGCGAAGGGCCGGCACGCCAAGAGCAAGGCGCGCCTCGCCCGCTTCGAGGAGCTGGCCTCGCAGGAATCGCAGCAGCGCAACGAGACCAAGCAGCTGTATATTCCGCCGGGACCGCGTCTCGGTGACCTGGTGATCGAAGCGCAGGGCATCAGCAAACGCTTCGGCGACAAGCTGCTGTATGAAAATCTCGGTTTCAACCTGCCCCGCGGCGGCATCGTCGGTATCATCGGTCCCAACGGCGCCGGAAAAACGACGCTGTTCCGCATGCTGACCGGCGCGGAACAGCCGGACAGCGGCGAGTTGCGGATTGGCGAGACGGTGGAAATCGCCTGCGTCGACCAGAGCCGGGATGCGCTCGACGGCAGCAAGACCGTCTGGGAAGAGATCTCCGATGGTCAGGACATCATCACCGTCGGCAAGACCGAGCTGAATTCGCGCACCTACGTATCGCGTTTCAACTTCACCGGCAATGACCAGCAGAAACAGGTCGGCAGCCTGTCAGGCGGTGAGCGCAACCGCGTGCACCTGGCCAAACTGTTGCGCAGCGGCGGCAATGTCCTGCTGCTCGACGAGCCGACCAATGACCTCGATGTGGAAACGCTGCGCGCGCTCGAAGAGGCCTTGCTCGATTTCCCCGGATGTGCTGTAGTTATCTCCCATGATCGCTGGTTTCTCGACCGCATCGCCACCCACATCCTCGCCTTCGAGGGAGACAGCCAGGCTGTCTGGTTCGAAGGCAACTACGCCGACTACGAAGCTGACCGGAAGCGCCGTCTGGGCGCCGACGCCGATCAGCCTCACCGTATCAAATACAAGCGACTGGACAGCTGACCCATGCCTGATAGCGAACAGCGAAGTGAAATAAACCAGCTGCGTGCGTTTGAAATGCGCATGCAGACCGAAGGTGTCGCCGGTTTTGCAAACGGCCCGGAGCCGTGGAGCCACTGGCGGGAACCGGACAGCACCGGCGACAAGCGTGTCTGGGGATGTGACCGGGAGCGGGAAGAGACACCAACCGGCAGGACCCAGTGCGAAAAACTGCTTACGGGCATGGCCACGGTCGCGGTCGCCACTCTGGCCGTGGGCATTGGCGGCGTCTACCTGTCCAGCAGCCAGTCGGTACCGCAGGTCGCGCTCGACACCAGCCAGCCGGCATCGAACGTCGCCACGGCCGACCAGGCGACCACTCCGTCACCAGCCGGCAGTGTCATACGCGCGACAGCGGAGAACGCCCTTTCGGCGAACACCGGCGCAATGCAACAGGAAATCGGCACCGCCATCGCGGCGTCCGGGGCAGCCGACAACATCATCGGCACCCTCGCGCCACCGGGCACGCCCCTCGCCGCCACCGGCACCACACCATCGATACAGGCACCCGCCGTGATCGCATCCGCAGACCGGCTGCCACAAAATCCCGGCAGTCAGGCACCTGCCGATATCACGGCAGACCTGCCGGCCCCGGCTGCAGGCACGCCGACGGAAGAATCGGTACCGGCCCCGACGACAGCAGCTATCGACACACCTGCTAAAGTATCGATGGTTACCCCGCCCGTCAGCAGCAAAGCTGCGACCGACGGGGCTGCAGAAGGCATCTGGGTCGTGAACATCTCCTCATACAACTACCAGTCAATGGCGCGCAGGAAACTGGGAAACTGCAGGAATTCAAGGACAAGGGTGTCAACGCCGAGGTCTATCCGGTCACCATCAACGGCAAACCCATGTACCGTATTCGTGCCACAGGCTATGGGAGCCGCAAGGAGGCAAAGACCTGGCTTTCGCTGCTGCAGGACCGGCTCGGCGTGGACAGCGCCTGGGTGTCGAAGCGGTAGAAACCTGTAGAAGCGGACCGCGCGCGTGAATCTTTATTCTTGCTGTCATTCCCGTCCCCGCGGAGGCGGGGGGCGGGAATGACAGATGAATTATAATCCGTTAGAACCTACCCCACCCACACCCGCGCGTTGCGGAACATGCGCATCCAGGGACTATCCTCGCCCCAGTCATGCGGATGCCAGGAACAGGTGACCGTGCGAAATACACGTTCGGGATGCGGCATCATGATGGTTACGCGCCCGTCACTCGTGGTCAGTGCGGTAATGCCCAGCGGCGAACCATTGGGGTTCTGCGGATAACGCGCAGCCACTGCACCATGGCCATCGACGTAACGGGCCGCCACCAGCCCGGCCGCCATGACGTCGGCGGGATCCGCAGCACCGAAGTCCGCCCGTCCCTCACCGTGTGCAACGGCAATCGGCAGAACCGAACCACTCATGCCGGTGAACAGGATCGAGGGCGTGTCGAGTATCTCCAGTTGGGAAAAGCGCGCCTCGAACTGCTCCGACTCGTTCCTGACGAAGCGCGGCCAGTACTGTGCACCTGGAATGATATCCTTCAGCATCGACAGCATCTGGCAGCCATTGCACACACCCAGTGAAAAACTGTCCTCGCGCATGAAGAACGTGCCGAACATATCGCGCAGATCGCTGTGGAACAGCA
>CAMYKJ010000160.1 GCA_947258945.1 uncultured Ectothiorhodospiraceae bacterium | reverse complement strand
CATCACTGGCGACGGCATCGACCAGGTGGCGCTGCTGGGGGAGACGCTGGTTGAACCAGGCGAAGATCCGGTACTTGTCTTTCATAAAGAAGAACGACAGGACCGGCACGAGAATGATATAAACCAGCAGCGTGATAAGACCGGTCACCGCCGGTACCGACAGTGACAGGACACGCTGACTCAGCACGGTAATCTCGGCACGGATGGAAACACCCAGGTCACTGACCTGCTCAGTCGTAAACAGGTTCGGGTATTTCTCCGGTAACCGCTGCATCAAGCCCTGCACATGGGTGATGATATCGGGCAGCTGGCGAACGAGTTGCGTGACCTGTTCCGACAATCGTGGTGCCAGCCAGAGTACGGCAAATACCACGAATGTCATGAACAGCAGAAAGACGAGGACCACGGCAGGCAGTCGCGGCATGCCCAGCCGGTGAAACTTCTCGACCACCCCATCGAGCAGGTAAGCGATCACGACGCCGGCCAGCACCGGTGCCAGCATCTTGCCCAGCAGCAGCATGACGAGGAAGCCGGCCGTAAGCAGCACCGCGAGGATAACGACCTGCGGGTCGGACACGTAGCGTCTGTACCATTGGGTAACGATATTCATGACTTCATCCGCCCGAACGTTTCAGCAACTGGCCGTAGTGCTCGGATCGATCACCTGTACCGGTTCCGTGCCCTGCATGACATGCGTCGCGACCAAATCGGATGTCGCCCCGAGCATCTCGCTCTTGTCCAGCATCGGGTAGGTCTTCGCCAGGCGCTTCAGCGCGGCGACGATCGATTCATCCGCCGGCCGCTCGATCTTCTCCGGTTCCGGCACCGCCACCGGCGGCCTGGCTGCAGCAACCGGCGGCGCGCTTCGCCTGGTCGACAGGAATTCCGCAAATGCCAGCAGGCTGGACCGGGCGTCCTCGTCCAGACCGGCGAACAGGTCGAGAAGTTGTTGTTCCGTTTTCATAACCGGGTGCGAGCGTGATATGGGGCTGTGTGTGTGGCTGCCGTCAACGGTCATCTTTGTGCGAGAGACAGTAGGCACGTGCAAACTCGAGCAATTCGTCCATCGCGCGCTGGCGGAATTTCTGCTTCTGGTGTACGAAGGAGAACGGGCGTTCCAGCGGCGGATCGAGCTCCAGACTGACCAGGGTCCCGAGCTGCAGTTCCTTGTGGATGGTCACTTCGGAAACGATCGATATACCCATGCCTGCCTCGACCGCGCCCTTGATCGCTTCCGGGCTGCCCAGTTCCATGGTCACGGACAGGTCGGCGGGTTTCATGCCGGTACCGGCGAGGTATTCCTCGATGACTTCCCGAGTGCCCGATCCTTCTTCCCGCGAGATGTATGGCTGTGTCACCAGGTCCTGCACCATCACTTTCTTCTTGCTGGCCAGCTCGTGTGCAGGGTACACCACGGCCACCAGACGGTCGTTGCGACAGTTTTCAACCACCAGGTTCTTGTTCATGACCGGCGCCTCGACCACGCCCAGGTCGATATCGTTGTTCTCGACCATCGACACGATACCATCGGAATTGGACACCTTGAGGTGCACGTTTACGTCCGGGTATTTCTTGTTGAAATCACCCAGCAGGGCCGGCAGCATGTATTCGGCAATCGTGGTACTCGCGCCGATGATCAGCACCCCGCTGATCTCACCGGTCATGTCGCGGACCGTATTGTCCATTTTTGCGTACAGATCGAAAATCTGTGCCGCGTACTCGTAGACACGCTCGCCGGCCGCGGTCAGGCTGATGCGGTTGTGGGTGCGATCAAACAGGCGGGTGTTGAAGTACTCCTCGAGCTGGCGCACCTGGAAGGTCACGGCGGGCTGGGTCATGTGCAGGCTTTCCGCTGCCTTGGTAAAACTCAGCAACCGGGCCACGGTATGAAAAACCTGTAATCTGCGATCAGCCATTCAACATCCTGTAGGGGTGCCCGTGTCGGGCCGGGTCAGACAAGCGGTTGAACTATAAATGAAGTTAATGAGAGACTCCAATCCATTCAGCCGCTGCAGCGCGGCAGCCATGCAGCGCCTGCAGTCAGGGCGGGATGGGTGCCCTCGGCAGATGGGTGCCTTTGCCGGCTCCGTGGTTTCACCGGACACCTGATATTATGCTCTTTTATTTCAGTAGGTTGTCAATTTTCTTCGAACTAACGGGGCATCAGGGTTGCCTGAACCTGTGTAGCCGCCGTTCATTTTCAAATTAATTCCTGGAGAACAGTATGACGATATCAGACAAGCTTCTGCCGGCACTGCTGCTGTGCCTGCTGCCATTCGGGGCCGGCGCCGAGAGCCCCGAGGAAAAGGCGCTTGGCATCGCGCAGGAGGCCGACCGGCGCGACTCCGGCTTCGGCAGCTATAGCAATGATGTGAAAATGATCCTGAAGAACAAACAGGGCCGGGAAAGTGTGCGCGAAATCCGCTCCAAGACACTGGAAGTGGCGGACGACGGCGACAAGAGCCTGGTGATCTTCGATGAGCCGCGCGACGTGGCCGGCACCGCACTGCTCAGCTTCACGCACAAGGAAGGGCCGGACGACCAGTGGCTGTACCTGCCGGCCCTGAAGCGCGTCAAGCGCATCGCCTCCGACAACAAGTCAGGACCGTTCATGGGCAGTGAATTCGCCTACGAAGACATTGCCTCGCAGGAAGTGGAGAAATACACCTACAAATACCTGCGTGACGAGACGCTTGACGGCCTTGATGTGTTCGTTTTCGAGCGCTACCCGAAAGACGAGAAGTCCGGCTACACCCGCCAGGTCATCTGGCTGGACAAGGAACACTACAAGGAGCGCAAGATCGAGTACTACGACCGCAAGGAGGCGCTGCTCAAGACCCTGATGTTTGCCGATTATCAGCAGTTCAGGGACAGTTTCTGGCGTGCGCAGGACATGCATATGGTGAATCACCAGACCGGCAAGAGCACACGCCTGCTGCAGACGAATTACGATTTCGCTGCCAACCTGGATGATCGCGATTTCGACAAGAACTCACTGAAACGTGCCCGTTAATCCGGGGCGCACGCAGTGAAACGGCTTCTCTGCGCCCTCGCCTGCCTGCTGCACACCCTCGGCGCACATGCCGAGTGGCGCGGCTATGTGGCGGCCGAGTTGCTGGGATTCCAGGAAGCCCCCCGGGATGCGCGCCAGCATGATGCCTACGCCTCGCTGGCGTTCGAGCCGGAATATTTTCACGAGTGGAACCGGCGTGACGACCTGTTCACCTTCAAGCCGTATTTCCTGGTGGACTCGCACGACGACAACCGCACCCATGCCGACATCCGCGAGCTGTCGTGGATTCACGTGGCACGTGACTGGGAAACGAACATCGGCATCAGCAAGGTCTACTGGGGCGTGACCGAGGCGGTTCACCTGGTGGACATCATCAACCAGACCGACCTCGTTGTTAATGAAGACGGTGAAGACAAGCTCGGCCAGCCGATGGCCAAGCTGACACTGATCAGGGACTACGGTGTCGTTGACCTGTTTGTCCTGCCGGGCTTTCGTGAACGTACCTTCCCGGACATCGAGGGCCGGCCGCGCTTCAGCATCCCGGTCAATGACGATGTGCTGTACGAATCAGGCGCCGAAGAACTCCATACCGATTTCGCCGTTCGCTGGTCACACAGCATCGGCGAATTCGATATCGGCGTCGCCCACTTTGCCGGCACCGCACGTGAGCCGCGTTTCGTCGTGCTGCCCGCTGACCTCACACCCCCCTCGACCATCGCAAAAGTCACGCCGCTTTATGAAATCATCAACCAGACCAGTCTCGACCTGCAGGCCATCTTCGGTGGCTGGCTGCTGAAACTTGAAGCGGTTGTGCGCAGCGGCCAGGGCAAGCGTGTGCATGCCGTGGCCGGCGGCTATGAATACACCTTTGTAGGCGTCAACGAGTCACAGATCGATATCGGCCTGATCACCGAGTATCTCTATGACAGTCGTGGAGATG
>CAMYKJ010000159.1 GCA_947258945.1 uncultured Ectothiorhodospiraceae bacterium | reverse complement strand
ATTTTTTTTTTATATTCCTTCAAGTGGCCAGGTTGTTTTCCTGAGCCGGAATATAAGGAAAAAATGTGCTCTGACCCCTACTACAGTGCTGAATAGTGCACACCGCTGCGTGCGGCCATGCTTTCACCGACGGCGCCGAGCTCCTCATGGCTCAGGATACCCGTGGCCATCGGCAGCAGTTCCATGTTTTCCACTGTGACATGCGTGCGGTTAATCCGGCAGAACTCGCGCGCCGCAACCAGGAAATCTTCGCTGAAACCCGTTTGCGGCAGTGATTTCAGGTCGGCCGCGATCCTGCCCCACAGGCTGTCCAGTTCCCGGTGTTCCTTTTTCAGGTTGTGCACCAGCTCGGCGATCTTCAGTGACTGCCGGTTGATGCGCGGGAACAGGTCCTCTTCCTCGTCGCGATGATGGAGCGGTGCGCTGGTGCTGAAATAGCGGTGCACCTGTGTGGCGCTATCCTGGTCCGGCGTGTCGAGCAGTCCCTCGAGCAGGTCGCAATGTGCCAGGATTTTTTCATGACAGGCGCGCAGCATCCCGATGGGATCGTCGAAGCCGGGGAGTTCGTCAGGCAGGCCGTTGTTCATGTCGCGGGGTCATAAATACGCTGTAGGAGCGGACCGCGTCCGCGAATCGCGCTTGCGAAGCGCTCCTACAGTTCATTTTTTCACCTGGTTGTCAGCATTTTCGACCAGCCACTCGTTGATCTGCACCAGGTCGGATTCCTCGAGGATGCCGGCGGCCTGCTTCAGCTGCAGGGTGTCGAGCAGGTAGTCATAGCGTGAACGGGCATGATCGCGCCGTGCCCGCAACAGGTCGCGTTGTGCAGCGAGCACGTCAATGATGTCACGCGTGCCCACTTCAAAACCGGCCTCGGCCGCCTCGAAGGCCTTCTCATTCGACTGGATGGCGCGCTGCAGGGCATTGACCCGGCTGATGCCGCTGATAACGCCGCGGTAGTTGTCGCGTGTCTGGCGCTCGACGGCACGCTGCTGTTTCGCCTGCTCTTCCATGGCCTGGTTGTAGAGATAGCGTGACTGGCGGGTCTGCGAGGTGATCAGCCCGCCCTGGTAGATCGGCAGGTTCAGTTCCAGACCGACCCTGCTGTCATTGCGTTCTTGCTGTGTGATGCCACCGAAGCTGCTATCGCGGTAGGCATAGTTCGCCGTCAGGTCAAGCGTCGGGTAGTGTCCGGACTGTTGTACACGCACTTCCTCGCGTGCCGTGGTGGCGGCGGCACGGGCCGCGAGTACCAGTGGATTCTGTTCACTGGCGGCCGCAACCCATTGCTCATCCCCGGTCGGTTCGGGCGTGAGCAGCGGGATATCGGGCTGCAGAATTTCCGGCTGCTCGGGCAGGGTGCCGGTCAGCTCGCGCAGGGCCTCGCGTGCATCGGCCAGCAGCTGTTCCGCATCGATCTCGTCACTGACCGCGATGTCATAGGCGGCCTGCGCCTGGAGCGAGTCGGTGATGGCTGCCAGGCCGACCTCGAAACGCTGCTGTGCCTGGTCCAGGGTGCGGGTCAGGGCCTCCTTGTCGGCACGGACGAAGGCCAGGTTGTCCTGTGTTCCCAGCAGCAGGAAATAGGCGGTCGCCACACGGAGGATCAGGTCCTGCCGGGCTGCGACATACTCGGCATCGGCCTGGGCCACGCGGCTGTCGGCCTGCTCCAGCTGGATGAAGCGGTCGCGGCGAAATACCGGCTGGCGCAGACCGAGGGCGTATATCTGGTTGGTCGCATAGGTGGCCGGGTCGGTATTGCGCGGATCGAAGCGGTCGCGCGAATAACTGCCGGTGAACGACAGGTCCGGCAACAGAACGGCCAGGCTTTGCGGACGGATTTCAAGGGCAGCCAGGTAGGCTGCGTCGGCCGCCCTGAACGTCGGGTCGGATACCAGTGCCTGGCGGTAAACCGAAAGCAGGTCGTCGGCAAATGTGATTTGCGCGATAACAGTGCTGCAAAGCATGCAAAAAAGTTTTAGGGCGTATTTGTGTTTCATCTCATTGTCTGCTGGCGCCCTCTCCCTCAGGGAGAGGGTTGGGGAGAGGGGATAAATGATCGGTATTTGCCTGAATACATCCCCTCATCACATGCCTCCGCGGGGGCAGTGTCGTTCCACCGGGCGCCCAAAAAGCGGTCATAAAGGGGAAGGGTCGCTTCATGTTACCGGCTCCTATGATATCTGACTTTCGCCCTGTTAACAGGATTTACAACGCACACACCCCATAAGATGGATACATGAACTAATAGGTTGGCAAGCCGGTGTCTGTTTCCTTTGCCCAGGCATCCAGCCCCCCGCGCAGGTTGACCACGTTGGTGAACCCGTTGTGCTCCAGGTACAGCGCGACCTGGCGGCTGCGAATGCCGTGGTGGCAGATGACGACGGTTTCCCTGTCCGGGTCAAGCTGGTCGAGTGAAACCGGGATCTGTCGCATCGGTATCAGCAGTGATTCATCCAGATGGACAATTTTGTATTCCCATGGTTCGCGGACATCCAGCAGAATCGGCTTATCGTCGGCAGATTCCAGGTAGTCCCTGCATTCGCCGGTGGTCATTTCACGCAAGTTCTGGGTTCCTCTAATGCCAAAAAATCAGCAGTAGGAGCGGACGATGTCCGCGAATGCGTACCGCGCATGCCAGTTAGTTCGCGCATACTTGCGCTCCTACCCTGTCCGAATCAGCCGGTTAAAAAATGAAAGTTTCCGCTGTCGTTGCATTGATCAGCGGCGGGATACAGGTCTCGAACAGGCATTCGCGGGACCAGTGGCCTTCGTCCACGCGGGTGATGAGGCCGGCCTCCATGATCGGCAGTTCACCCGAGATCACGAACAGGCGTCCGCCGACCTCGAGGTTGTGATGAAACTGCTGCCGCAGCACCGGCAGCGAACCGGTGACGGCAATGATGTCATAACGGGTATCGCCGGTATCCTGCAGCGCATCACCGGCCTGCAGAGTGACATTGGCAATGTCCTGGCCGGCCAGTCGATTGCCGGCGGCCTCGATAAAGTCCGGCATGATATCCATGCTGGTGACATGACGGCCGAGCCGTGCCAGGCAGGCGGTCAGGTAGCCGCTGCCGGTGCCGACCTCGAGGATCGAATGGACCGGCTCGATGGCGAGCGCCTGCAGCAGCCGGCCCTCGACCTAGGCATAGCGCTCCGGGACGAACGCCTCGCGCGGCACGGCGTTCATGGTATCCAGCACCTGCTGGTCGAGGACATCCCAGGTGCGCACCTGCTGCTCGATCATGTTAAAGCGTGCCTGCTCGATCTGTGCCTGGTTCATGACAGTCATCTGCCCTGTGGAAACAAAGGCGGCCAAGGGTACGGTGTTTGGTCCTTGCTGGCAATCTACCGGCCGGGGTGTTCTGAATGTTCAATATATAAAACAATGACTTGCACAATTCCGACCGGATTCGTTTGTTGCAAACCGCTGAGGCTTTGGGTACCGTGTTACCCCGGCTGGGGGTGCCCTGGTTCGCGGTGTATACCGCGCAGCAGACGGGCTGAGAAATACCCTTGGAACCTGATCCGGTTTACACCGGCGTAGGGAAGCTCGCACTCTCACCGGCTTTGCGAACCTTTGACCAAGTGCAGCATGCACGTCATTGCGAGCGAAGCGCGGCAATCTCCTGATATGAAATCAAGCAGTTAGAGATTGCTTCGTTACTTCGCTTCTCGCAATGACAGTTTGATCCAAGGTTCCCTGGAAATTACACACGAGGACGGCCCGATGAGTGCGATCCCGGAAGATTTCGTCAAGAAGACCACCGAACTGTCGGCCGACGTCACGCGGCCGTTTCCCAATTCCGAGCGCATTTACGTGCAGGGCTCCCGTCCGGACATCCGCGTGCCCATGCGCGCGATTCGCCAGGCCGATACGCCCGCCAGCTTCGGCACGGAAAAGAACCCGCCCATCACGGTGTACGATACCTCCGGACCCTATACCGACCCGGCCGCAAGCATCGACCTGATGCGGGGCCTGCCCGAGGTGCGCACCGCGTGGATCGAGGAGCGTGCTGATACCGGGCAGCTTGCCGGGCCTACGTCCGAGTTCGGCCGGCAGCGCCAGTCGGACCCCGCCCTGTCCCACCTGCGCTTCGAGCATATCCGCCAGCCGCGCATGGCGCGTGCCGGTGGCAATGTGACGCAGATGCACTATGCACGCCAGGGGATCATCACCCCGGAAATGGAATTTGTCGCCATTCGCGAAAACCTGCGCCTGGAGGAACTGGCCGACAGCGCTCTGCTGAAGCAGCATCCCGGTCACGGTTTCGGCGCCAGCATTCCGCGACGGGTAACGCCGGAATTCGTGCGCGATGAAGTGGCGCGGGGCAGGGCAATCATCCCCGCCAATATCAACCACCCGGAACTCGAGCCGATGATCATCGGCCGAAATTTCCTGGTGAAGATCAACACCAACATCGGCAATTCCGCGGTGACTTCCTCGATCACGGAAGAGGTCGAGAAGATGGTGTGGTCGGTGCGCTGGGGCGGGGACACGCTCATGGACCTGTCGACCGGCAAGAATATCCACGAAACGCGCGAGTGGCTCCTGCGCAATTCGCCGGTGCCGGTCGGCACGGTGCCGATTTACCAGGCGCTGGAGAAGGTCGATGGCCAGGCGGAGGAACTGACCTGGGAGCTGTTCCGTGACACTCTCATCGAGCAGGCCGAACAGGGCGTCGATTACTTCACCATCCACGCCGGTGTGCGTCTGCCATGGGTGCCGCTGACGGCCGAGCGGGTCACCGGTATCGTCTCGCGCGGCGGCTCCATCATGGCCAAGTGGTGCCTGGCGCACCACGAGGAAAGTTTCCTGTACACGCACTTTGCCGACATCTGCGAGATCATGCAGGCCTACGACGTGTCGTTCTCGCTGGGCGACGGACTGCGGCCGGGCTCGGTCGCGGATGCCAATGACCGTGCGCAGTTTGCCGAGCTGGAGACGCTGGGCGAGTTGACGAAGGTCGCCTGGGAGCATGATGTGCAGGTCATGATCGAGGGGCCGGGCCACGTGCCGATGCAGCTCATCAAGGAAAACATGGACAAGGAACTCGCCGATTGTCACGAGGCACCGTTCTACACGCTCGGGCCGCCGACGACCGACATCGCGCCGGGTTATGACCACATCACCTCCGCCATCGGTGCGGCGCAGATCGGCTGGTACGGTACGGCCATGCTCTGTTACGTGACGCCCAAGGAGCACCTCGGTCTGCCGGACAAGCATGACGTGCGCGAGGGGATCATCACCTACAAGATCGCCGCGCATGCCGCCGACCTGGCCAAGGGCCACCCCGGTGCGCAGGTGCGCGACAATGCCCTGTCGAAGGCGCGCTTCGAATTCCGCTGGGAGGACCAGTTCAACCTCGGTCTCGACCCGGAAAAGGCACGCGAATTCCACGATGCCACGCTGCCGAAGGATTCGGCCAAGGTCGCGCACTTCTGTTCCATGTGCGGTCCCAAGTTCTGTTCCATGAAGATCAGCCAGGACGTGCGCGACTA
>CAMYKJ010000158.1 GCA_947258945.1 uncultured Ectothiorhodospiraceae bacterium | reverse complement strand
ATCTGCTCCTCGCTGACCACCCCGCGGTCGACGAGTATGTCGCCGAGCCGGCGTGATTTGCCGGCAGCAGCTGAGGGATTCTCCGCGGGGCTGTCCATCAGGCTGACGTAACGCGTAAAGCCGGTCAGCCTGAGGATATCGCTGACAATGGCATTGGCATGCGCCAGTTTCAGCCAGCCGCCAAGCCTGACGGCCTGGTCCTGGATGTCCGCCAGCGTCTCCAGCGCCGCACTGTTCAGTACCTGCACCGCGCCGAGGTCGACAACCAGCTGCACATCGCCCAGCCGCAGGCTGGACGTCGCGGCGGCCACCAGGTCGCTGTTCAGCGCCGCCTCTGTCAGCGACGCACGTGGCGCCAGGTTGGTGAGGACACCGACCTTCGTCTTCAGCACCCCGCTGGTGATGTCCTCTGGAGTTGCACTCATACGTTCAGCAACCGTTGTGAATAATCAACCGACCGGCCGGCACACTGCGAGCGGGCGGAGGGGGGTTATCGTTAGCAGACAGAAACGGACGCTCATGGGTAATGACGATCAGGACGCCTTGCCGGCACTGGCCGACACATCGGCATCGAGCTCGTCCATGTAATCGTCCAGCGGCACCGGTTTGGCAATGGCATAGCCCTGCAGGTAATCAATATCCATCTCGACCAGGCGCTGCGCGAGTGCATCGTTTTCGACAAATTCAGCCACGGTTTTCAGCCCCATCACATGCCCGATCTGGTTGATCGAGGCCACCATGGCATGCGAGACATTGTCCTCGAGGATTTTGCGGACGAAGGAACCGTCGATCTTCAGATAGTCCACCGGCAGATCTTTTAGATAGCTGAAAGAACTCAGTCCGGTACCGAAATCATCCAGTGCCAGGGAACAGCCGAGGGCCTTGATGGCATGCATGCACTGGAGTGCCTGCTCGGAGTCGCGGAATGCCACCGTCTCGGTAATCTCGAAGCAGACACACGCCGGCTGAATACCGAATTCATCTATTTTTCTGGCGATATAGTCAGGCAATTCCCAGTCACTCAGTGACTGGCCCGAGAGGTTGATCGAGACAACGCCCTCGTCCGTATGCCGGGCATAGTCGGCCGCTGACATGATGGAGAAGGTCTTGTCAATCACCCAGCGATCGAGCATCGGCATCAGGTTGAACTCCTCCGCGGGCGGAATGAATTCCGACGGACTGACGATGTCACCCTCGTTGTCCAGCAGTCGCAGCAGGACCTCGAAATGGAAGACCTCGCCCGAGGGACGGGCCGGCTCGATCGCCTGGCAATACACGCGGAAGCGGTCATCACGCATGGCCTCCCTGATACGCGACACCCATTTCAGGCGTTGCTTGTGGTCTAACAGGCCACTATCGTCCTGGTGAAAGGTCTGGATCTGGCCATGACCGAGCTCCTTGGCAGAGCGGCGTGCGATCTCCGCCGCTTCCACGACCTCATCCAGTTTCACGGTATGCGGATCGATCTGCGCAATACCGAGAGAAATCTCCAGGTCGACGGAGTCGTCATCCCAGGCAAGCGGATTGTCCGCGACCAGGTTGCGCAGGGTTTCCGCAACCTTTTCGCCCTGCTCGAGCGAGCAGCATTCAAGCAGGATGCCATAGTGCCCCTCACCGAGATAGGCGACGTGATCGGTGTTGCGCAGCTTGGTCCTGATCAGGCGCGCCACGTGGCGTATGGCCGCATCACCCGCCTCCCGGCCATGAGTATCGTTCAGGACACGTATGCTGCCGAGATCGACATTCAGCAGACAGTGATGATGCCCCTGTCTGGTCGCTGTTTGCAGCGCCTGCTCCAGCACATGGTCGAACACGGCCTGGTTTTTCAGCCCCGTCAGTGCATCGAAGTTGGCATGCAGGATCTTGGCGACCTTCCTGGCCATGACGGACAGCAAATTCTTGTCGCTGTTGTAGAAATCCGCCCGGTACAGGTGGTTCAGGCAAATCAGTATGCCCTCGATCCCCCCCCGGTTGTTCTGCACCGGCGTGGCTATGATCTTGTAGGGAACATCCAGCCCCAGCTCCCTGGCAGCACTGTCATTGAAATCGTTCAGCAGCAGCAGGTTGTTGCCTTTCTCTGCATGCGGGAGATATTTGTCAGCGACTTCCCTGATAATGCCATACGGGTCCGTTATCGGATCATCCCTTCCGGACGCAATGAAAATACGGCCCTGCGACGGGAACACCAGCGCGACCAGGTCCACACCGAGGTAATCGACATAATCCTCGACCAGCCTGTTGTGTACCTCGGTGTCACTCTCCGTGACGGTATCCTCGTCGGTGTTTTCGTAGACGAGATTCAGCTCCTCGTAGCGGCCCGCCAGCTCCTGTGCCATCGCATCCAGCTCGATGGTCAGACGCAGTTCCCTTTCAATACAGGTGACGACGGAATCCAGCATGCGCTCCACCTGGGCCGTGGACAACGGTGTCCCGATTGTCGGACCGGCAGGGACCACGACAGACAGCGAGCCGGCAATTTCATCTGACGGTGTAAAGATCATCATGGAATAACAGGTAGCGTCTGCATCCCGGTTAACCTGCAGGGACCGGTCCATACGCATGGTACGCAATGGGCAGGCTGCGCAGTTATCTTCACAGTGTTCGTTTATTGCCGGCTCGCCTCCTGTCTGCTTGCTGACCAGGGTTCCGGCCGCGTCCCGCATGAATATATCCACCGTCTCGGGAAGCGATTCCCGCAACAGCGCGATGTACCGGCTGGTGTCCAGTGATGCTAGCGCGCTGACTGGCATGGCTGTTCCCCTGTTGCTATCGAATTGGCGAAATAGTCATCCAGCACGGCAAGCAGGCGCCGTATGCTGACGGGCTTTTCCATGAAATAGAGGTTATCCAGTGCGGATGACCACTCCCGGTGCTCGTCTTCGGCGCGCGCAGTCAGCACAAAGATGGGAAACGGCCGGTCAGGCAGGGTGCGCTCGATTTCCAGGCACAGCTCCCTGCCGTTCAGGCGCGGCATGTCAATGTCTGTGATCATGATATCGGGGCTGCGGTCCTGCAGATAGTCGAGCGCCTGCAGGCCATGGGCCGCCTCATCCACGGTGTAACCGGCATTCTCCAGTGCCAGTCGCATGATGCGTATCACATGCGGCTCATCATCGACAATTAATATGCGTTTCATTTTCAGACCGCCTGTTTGAGCAGGTTCGCTTCCTTGTTGAACTCGATTATGAATTCGCTGCCTGCACCGGGAGCGCTGTTCACGTCCAGCGTGCCGTGATGCAGCTGGATGATTTCGCGTGCCAGCGACAGGCCGAGCCCGTGGCCCGACCGCTGACGTACCGCTTCATTCTC
>CAMYKJ010000157.1 GCA_947258945.1 uncultured Ectothiorhodospiraceae bacterium | reverse complement strand
TTCTTGACGGGCATATCGATCTGCACCGGCGTGCGATTTTCCAGTGCCGGCAGTGCCTGCTTGATCAGCTCGTTGTCGAGTGCCTTGTCGAGTCCGTGGTCCTGCGTTTCGCTGCGGTAGATGCCCACGCCCGGTCCGGCCTCCGGTTTGTGCAGGATGCGCGAGAAGTCCAGGCCGTGTGCCTTCCAGTGATCGATGGCGCGGCGCATGTTGATGTGCTGCGACTGGCCGATCATGTCGTCGAACTTCCGGTAACCCAGCTTCGCCATGAGTTCGCGAATTTCCCCGGCAACGAAGAAGAAATAGTTCACCACGTGTTCCGGTTTGCCGGTGAAGCGCTTGCGCAGCACCGGGTCCTGGGTGGCGATACCGACAGGGCACGTGTTCAGGTGACACTTGCGCATCATGATGCAGCCCTCGACGATCAGCGGGGCCGTGGCAAAGCCGAATTCATCAGCGCCCAGCAGGGCGCCGATGACGACGTCGCGACCGGTGCGCATGCCGCCGTCGACCTGCACGCAGATGCGCGAGCGCAGATTGTTGAGCACCAGTGTCTGGTGGGTTTCCGCCAGGCCGATTTCCCACGGGCTGCCGGCATGCTTGATCGAGGTCAGCGGGCTGGCGCCGGTGCCGCCGTCGTAGCCGGCGATGGTTACGTGGTCCGCATGGGCCTTGGAGACGCCGGCGGCCACGGTGCCGACACCGACCTCGGACACCAGCTTGACGCTGATATCCGCTCGCGGATTGGCGTTCTTCAGGTCGTGGATCAGCTGCGCCAGGTCCTCGATGGAATAGATATCGTGATGCGGTGGCGGCGAGATCAGGCCGACACCCGCGGTGGAATGACGTACCTTCGCAATGGTGGCGTCGACCTTGTGACCAGGCAGCTGGCCGCCTTCTCCCGGCTTCGCGCCCTGTGCCATCTTGATCTGGATCATGTCCGAGTTGACCAGGTATTCCGTGGTCACACCGAAGCGACCCGAGGCCACCTGTTTAATGGCGGAGCGTGCCGAGTCACCATTGTCCATCGGCTTGAAGCGTTCCGGCAACTCGCCGCCTTCACCGGTATTGGACTTGCCGCCGATACGGTTCATGGCAATGGCCAGTGTTGAATGCGCCTCGTATGAAATCGATCCGAACGACATGGCGCCCGTCGCAAAACGCTTGACGATTTCCGCGGCCGGTTCGACTTCATCCAGCGGCACCGGCTGGGCAGCGAATTTCAGTTCAAACAGGCCACGCAGGGTCAGCAGGTGTTCATTCTGCTCATTGACCTGGCGCGCGAATTCACTGTAAGTGCTTGCATCGTTGGCACGCGCCGCATGCTGCAGTTTCGATATCGTGTCCGGTGTCCACATGTGATCCTCGCCGCGCAGGCGGAAGGCATAGTCGCCACCGACGTCGAGGTGGTTCCGGTAGATCGGTGCATCGCCGAAGGCGTCGCTGTGCCAGCGCAAGGCTTCTCCGGCAACCTCCTTGAGACCGACACCCTCGATCGTGGTCGCGGTACCGTTAAACCAGGTATTCACGAACTCGGTACTCAGGCCAACGGCATCGAAAATCTGTGCGCCGCAGTAGGACTGATAGGTGGAGATGCCCATCTTCGACATCACCTTCAGGAGTCCCTTGCCGACCGCCTTGATGTAGCGCTTTTGCACCTCTTCGGCAGCCAGTTCCTCCGGCAACTGCGAGCGGATGGACTCGAGTGTCTCAAAGGCGAGGTAGGGATTGATGGCCTCCGCACCGTAGCCGGCCAGCGTGGCGAAGTGGTGTACCTCGCGTGCCGCACCGGTCTCGATCACCAGGCCCGATTCGGTGCGCAGGCCGGCGCGCACCAGGTGATGGTGAACGGCAGATGTGGCGAGCAGGGCCGGGATGGCGACATGATCGGCATCCACTCCGCGGTCCGACAGGATCAGGATGTTATAGCCGTCCTCGACGGCCTGTTGGGCCCGGCTGCAGACGTCTTTGAGGGCAGTCTCCATCCCGCCGGCGCCCTCGCTGAACGGGTAGCAGATGCCAAGTGTCCTGGTGCGGAAGGCCCCGTCGGTATGTTCCTGGATATGACGGATGCGCTCGATATCGGAGTTGGTCAGAACCGGCTGACTGACTTCGAGGCGCATGTGCTCACCGGCCGATTCCGGCCCGAGCAGGTTCGGACGCGGTCCGATCAGCGAGACCAGCGACATCACCAGTTCCTCGCGGATCGGATCGATTGGCGGGTTGGTGACCTGGGCAAAATTCTGCTTGAAGTAATTCGACAGCGGCTTTGGCTTGCCGGACAGCACCGCCAGCGGGTTGTCGGCGCCCATGGAGCCGATGGCTTCCTGGCCGGCTGCCGCCATCGGCATCAGCAGGAACTTGACGTCCTCCTGCGTGTAACCGAAGGCCTGTTGCCGGTCGAGCAGCGTCGCGCTGTCCGGCGTCATCGGGCTGGTGCTGGACGGCAGGTCTTTCAGCCTGATCTGGGTCTTGTCGAGCCAGTCCTGGTAAGGGTGGCTCTCGGACAGGCTTGTCTTCAATTCAGCATCATCGATGATGCGGCCCTGTTGCATGTCGATCAGGAACATCTTGCCGGGCTGCAGTCGCCATTTCTTGACGATGCGGTTCTCCGGGATATCCAGCACACCCATTTCCGATGCCATGACCACCAGGTCGTCGTCGGTCAGCAGGTAACGTGCCGGGCGCAGGCCATTGCGGTCCAGGGTCGCACCGATCTGGCGGCCATCAGTAAAGGCCACGGCGGCGGGACCATCCCAGGGCTCCATCAACGCGGCGTGGTACTCATAAAAGGCGCGACGCTTGTCGTTCATCAGCGGATTGCCGGCCCAGGCCTCGGGGATCAGCAGCATCATGGCATGTGCCATGGAGTAGCCGCCGCTGACCAGCAGTTCCAGCGCATTGTCGAAGCAGGCGGAATCAGACTGGCCTTCCGCGATCAACGGCCAGAGTTTTTCGAGGTCGTCGCCCAGAAGCGTCGAGGCCATGGACTGGCGGCGCGCATTCATCCAGTTGATATTGCCGCGCAGCGTGTTGATCTCGCCGTTGTGCGCAATCATGCGGAACGGGTGTGCCAGGTCCCACGACGGGAAGGTGTTGGTCGAGAAGCGCTGGTGTACCAGTGCCAGCGCGCTGCTCAGGCGTTCGTCGCGCAGATCGGCATAGTAGGTATCCACCTGGTCGGCCAGCAGCATGCCCTTGTAGCAGATGGTACGGGCCGACATCGAAGGCACGTAAAAATGTCCGCAACCCGACTTGCCGGAATCGCGCACGCTATTTTCCACACGCTTGCGGATGATGAACAGGGAACGCTCGAAGGCATCGGTATCGGCACAGGTTTC
>CAMYKJ010000156.1 GCA_947258945.1 uncultured Ectothiorhodospiraceae bacterium | reverse complement strand
GGTGCTTGCGGGGATTACGCTGTTATCCATCGCCTACCAGGAGCGCAAGCTGCAGCGGCATTACCGCAACCCGGTCATCGAGTTCTTTATCCGCTATTAGGGTAGGGTGCATTTTACGCACCGTCAACGGTGCACGTAGTGCACCCTGCAAAATCACGTTTGGGGTAGGGTGCTTTTTACGCACCATAGCTGGTGCGCACAGTGCATCCTACTTGCTATCGCCCCACAGTTCCTTGAGCCGCTTGTCACGGCCGCAGCCGTAACGGTAGAACTTGTAGCGCACCGGATTCTTCTGGTAGTAGTCCTGGTGATAGTCTTCCGCGGGCCAGAAGGTGGTCGCAGCGGTTATCTGCGTGGCAACCGGCTCCTTGAATGGTTTCAGTTCTTCCAGCGACGCCTTTGATTTGCTGGCCAGCTGCTGCTGTTCCGCATCATGGTAAAAGATTTCACTGCGATACTGGGTGCCCCAGTCGCAGAACTGGCCATTGGCATTGGTCGGGTCGATGTTCTGCCAGAACACGTCCAGCAGTTTCTGGTAACTCACGCGTTCCGGGTCGTAGACGATCTGAATGGCCTCGGTATGCCCGGTCTTGCCGCGTGATACCTGTTTATAGGTCGGGTTATCGACCTCGCCGCCGGTATAACCGGAGGTGGTCGAGATGACACCTTCCAGCTCGTCATACGGGGGCTCCATGCACCAGAAGCAGCCGCCGGCAAAGGTGGCGATTGCCTGGCCCGGTTCGGCGAGGCTGCCTGCTGCAAACACAGACAGAATAATGAACAGGGTGGAGCGGCAGGTTTGCAGGAGTTTCATGGGTTGTCCCTGGTGCGTTTATCGGTCTGGTTAGATGGACAGCATGCCACAGTGTTGGTTTCAAGCGGATGCCTGTTTGCCTGCCGGTAGCGTGTGCAGACCGGCAAATTATCCGCCGAGTACCCGCGGAACTTCCATAATTTGACGCTTTCTTATTTATATCAGCTTGTTGCGATTATTCAATGGTCACTCCCCTGTGCCGATACACAGGTTACACGCAGACAAACAGCGGGGGGTATTATGGAACAGGCTTATCCGAATCCGCAGGACGTCGGGATCAAGATTCCGCCCAACCTGCAGCAAGAGCGCTACTGTGCCGGTTTCAGGCATGGCCTCAAGGGAGGCCACCTGGACCGGGTCGAGTACATGAAACAGTCTTTCCGTGAAGGCTTCCGGGCCTCCAAGTTGTACCTGCGCGAGTTGCGCCGTTCACGCGGGATCCTGCAGTTTCCGACTCGCTGGCGCATGCGCATGAAAGTCGCCTGACGGTCCGGTTTGCCGGTGCCGTGATTGCGATTCGCCGGGCGGGGAAAGATAATCCCTGCCGTGGCTGCCTTCGATTCGCATTTTCCGGATATTCACCCGTCACGGGGTAGTGGGCTTGACTGAGCACCGCCCCCTCATTGGCCTGCTGCTCGGGCCGCTGCTGTTTGCCCTTGTCCTGTTGTTGCCATTGCCTGACGGTATGTCGCCGGAAGGGCAGCGGGTCGCGGCCGTGGCCCTTTTGATGGCTGTCTGGTGGCTGTCCGAGGCGATCCCGATACCGGCCACGGCACTGCTGCCGGTCGTGCTGTTCCCGGTTCTCGGCGTACTGGGCGGCGGAGAGGTCACCCGTGCCTATGGCCATCATCTGATTTTTCTCTTCCTGGGCGGCTTCATGATCGCCGTCACCATGGAGAAGTGGAACCTGCATCACCGCATAGCCCTGCACACCATTCAGCTGGTGGGCGTGACGCCACGGCGCATTGTGCTTGGATTCATGCTGGCCACGGCATTCCTGTCGATGTGGATCAGCAACACGGCGGCGACCATGATGATGGTCACCATCGCGGTTGCGGTGCTGCACGATATATCGCACGAGGTGGAGCACCGGCCGGGCGAATTCCGCTTCGGCACGGCACTGTTGCTCGGTATCGGTTATGCCGCCAGCATCGGCGGCGTGGCCACGCTGATCGGCACGCCGCCGAATGCGATTTTCGCCGGTGTCGTCGAGAAAACCTATGGCTACAGTGTCAGTTTCGTTGACTGGATGCGGTTCGCGCTGCCGTTGTCGGTGGTCATGTTGCTGCTGACCTGGCTGTACCTGACGCGCATCCTGTTTCGCAGCGAGATCGCGCACCTGCCCGGCGGGCGCGAATTTATCCGTCAGCAGCTGGCCGGTCTCGGGCCCATGTCGCGCGAAGAAAAAGCGGTCGCGATCGTGTTTACAACGGTCGCCGCACTGTGGATCCTGCGCGGCCTGTACCAGCCGCCCGCGCTTGCCATGGTCAAGGACTCGACCATTGCGATCGCCGGGGCGCTGGTGCTGTTCATGATTCCGGTCAACCTGAAACGGCGAGAATTCCTGCTCGACTGGCGGACGGCGGTCACCATACCCTGGGATATCATCATCCTGTTCGGTGGGGGGTTTGCGCTGGCACAGGGGTTCAGCGAGTCCGGCCTGACCGGCTGGCTGGCGGGGCGACTGGAGGTCCTGCAGGGTATCAACCTGGTGCTGATTATCGGCGCGGTCGTGTTGCTGGTGATATTCCTGACCGAGATCACCTCCAACACGGCAACGGCCTCACTGCTGCTGCCGGTGATGGGCGCGCTGGCGGCAGCGACTGAAGTGCATCCCTATGGCATGATGGTCGCGGCCGTGGTGGCGGCCTCGTTTGCCTTTATGTTGCCGGTGGCGACGCCGCCCAATGCGATTGTGTACGGCAGTCGTTACGTGACCATCATGCAGATGGCCCGGGCAGGGATCTGGCTTAACCTGGCGGGTGCAGTGGTCATCACCGCGTTCGTCTATTACCTGCTGCCGCTGGTGTGGGGAATCACACTGTCCGGGTGATGGTGCTCAGTCGTTGACCTTTGCCAGTACATTCACCTGGAAGCAGATCTGTTCCAGGAATGCCTGGGTGTCACGGGCGCCGGCCGCGATGTTCATGCGCACCCGGCGCTCTTCGTGGTCTATTTCCCCGGCGGCGCCGAAGATCTGCCAGCCGGCGAAGCTGGCGACACCGTCCATGCGCGCACCGGCCAGGTTGGCCGTGGACAGTACCTTGATGACTTCCTCGCCGTTGTCAGTGTCGTATTTTCTGCCGATATCAAAGCAGATGATCTCCAGGGACCAGCGCGGGTGTGGCATGCCGCCACAGAGCTCGACCTCCGCCATGCCGCTGTGCATGAACAAACGGTTGGCGCCGTCCGGTCCGTTGACGTGTATTTCCATTTCCTGCATGTTCGTCAGGCGCTTGGGCGTGATGATGTTGGAATAGTCCATAGCGGTCCTCCAGCAGCGGTATTCTCGTTGTTAGTGTCTTCAATTTACGATACCTGAC
>CAMYKJ010000155.1 GCA_947258945.1 uncultured Ectothiorhodospiraceae bacterium | reverse complement strand
AGCTTTCGGTAAAGAGTCGCTGCCAGTCGGCCAGGACCGGCCCGCGAATCTCGATCATGGTCTCGCGCCACTGCAACCCGGGTGCATGCGGCGGTTCGATCTCGTCGGTCAGCCCGGTACCCCCGGCAAAGGCGCACTCGCCGTCGACCAGCAGCAGTTTGCGATGGTCACGGTACAGGCCGCGGGTGGTCTTCAGCCAGAGAATCCGGTACAGGTTGTACAGCCTGCTGTATGAGTGCAGCGGGTTGTAATACACGATCTCGATTCCGGGCCGGGCCAGTCGTGCGCGATCGTGCGGCGTGAGCCGTTGTGCACCGAAGTCGTCGAGCAGCAGGTAAACCTGAACACCGCGTGCAGCGGCGGCCAGCAGGGCGGCGATGAACCGGTCCGTGACAGCCCCGGAAGTCACCAGGTACATCTCCAGCAGAATGTAGTGCCGGGCCGTGCCGATCGTATCCAGCATGCGCGGAAAGAACACGCTGCTGTCGACCAGCGTCTCGAAGCGGTTGCCCGGACGCCAGGGAAACTTGTAGCGCCGGTAGGGGCTCATGCGAACATCATTCGTGTAATTTGTTCATGCAGGTGCGTCGATTGGTGTAGGAGTGCAGGCATGCGCGATTATTCGCGGACAACATCCGCTCCTACCCCGGTTGATACATATGCGGTAACGTTCCCCACCTGCGCAGGAACGGGCTTGAGGCGCGGGAATATTCCGGTCATTCCGGACGCTCCATCCACGGCAGCGGGGTGAACGATCCCAGTGCCGTGCGTTTCCACCAGTGCCCGGTGCGTTCCCGTTCCGAGTGATTCGTGAAATTGTATTGATACGCCTCGACGCGCAGGTAACGTGGCGGCGCGTCCGGGAAGGGGTTGTACGCCAGCAATTTGTTGACAGCGGGCGAGTTGTCCAGCAGCGCCTCCAGGAAACTGCCGAACCACGGCAGGTGGCGCGGGTGCAGGGTGACGAACCACATCTGCCAGTCGAGGCGTGGCTGGTGCGGGATGATGAAGGTCGGCCGTTCGTCGAGCCGGTCCGGTTTGTGTTTGAACTGGTAGGCTTGCCAGTCCTGCCCGTCGCGGGAGCCCAGGACTTCCAGCTCGACACGCCGCGTGGTCATGGTCGGGAACACGTGGTACTTGTTGACGATGCTGTACACGGCCGAGTACTTGAGCACGCTGCCGGTCAGGCCCTCGAAGCGGTGGCCGGTGCCGAGTTCGTAGATCTTCAGCGTGCCGATCACGAAGAACGCCGCGGCCAGCAGGCCGGTGGCAACGGGAACCAGCAAATCGATGGTGCGTTCGGAAGCGGCGCGCCACCCCAGCCGGTTGTGCATGAATCCCGGCAGCACGCGCTTAAGGGCGCGGTCGTCGAACAGGAACAGGCACAGGATAATGGTCAGGAAGTTGATCCAGTTGTGGTTGCTGGTCGCGATGATCAGTACCTGCCAGAGGATGGTGAGCCAGGCCGCGGTGAAGCGCCAGCGTCGCGGCAGGAACATCATGAACGGCACGATGAGTTCGACGAACAGGGTGCCGCCGGTGCCGATCTTCAGCAGCCACTCCGGCCACTGGTGCACGTACCACGCGGCCGGGTTCGGCAGCGGCTGGACCTCGAAGTAGGTGTTCAGTGCAAGCAGGCCGGACCAGGTGGGATCACCGCTGGCCAGCTTGGACAGGCCCGACATGAAGCGCAGGCGGAACAGCAGCCAGCGGAACAGCCAGATGAGCGCGCGCGAACGCGGCGTGAGAAACATGGCCAGGAAACCGGTCTCCAGCAGCAGGGTGTCCCACTGGAAGCTCAGAAACGGCTGCGCGGCATGCACCAGCGAAAGATACAGCACGAACGCGGCAACCAGCGCTGCGCGCTGGCCGATGCTCAAAATAATCAGCAGTGCGGCGAGGCAGCCGGCACCGGCCGCACCGGTCAGTGCCGCATCACCGGCATTGATCCAGAACAGCGTGGGGACCTGCACATAACGCTCGATGCCGGTATCGAGGGCAATTTCGGCCAGCCGCTCGCCCAGGGGTATGATGCCCTGGCTGCCGACCAGTCCCTCGATCTGCACACCGAGCGAGGCGAATGCGATCAGGTAAATGACGCCCAGCAGCCGCAGGAAGACGGCCGAGACCAGTTGATAGCTGCTCTGTTCGCTTGTCGACATTCGTGCTCAGTGTGACAGACTTTGGGTGTGAATGATTTTCCGGACTACACTTTGTCTATTCAACGCGAAAACGAGGTGAATATGTTTGATATCCGTCAATCGGGGCACGCCGGCGACCCGGAAATTCCACCGGGCAATCCGCCCGAGGTGCCACCGCCGGATGTCCCGCCCGGTATACCGCCCGGGGGGCCGCCCGAGACGACGCCGGCACCGCCCCCCGAGGTGTCGCCGGATCAGCCGATGGAAGTGCCGCCAGGGGTGCCGCCGGAGACCTGAGCGCGGTTTATCCATGTTCTATCGCGCCTGGCCGCTCCCGACATCCATGTCTCCCGCGGCACTTGTCCATCCCTGCACATCGCAAGGCGCTCCTGATTCAATCGAGGCTCCCGTAGGAGCGGACGTTGTCCGCGATATTACCGTGCGCCGGAATTCGCGCTTGCAAGGCGCTCGTACCGTCGCAACAATTGGTGTAGGAGCGCTTCGCAAGCGCGAATTCCATTGTGATCAGATCGCGGACGCGGTCCGCTCCTACGGATCATCGGCTGGCGGTTGCCTGTGTGTCAGCGCATCGATCAGCGACTGCGCGCGTTCATGATGGCTCCCTTGCCAGTAAACCTGGCCGCACGCGCTGCACTGCAGGAAGCTGTCGTAGTATTTTCTGGTCTTTGGTTCCAGCCGGTTTGTGACCGCCTGCTTGTCGACCGCCTGCAGGAGGCCGTTACAGCGTGTACAGCGGCTGAAGGGCGAGACCTGCCGGTACAGGTCGAAGCGTGCCAGCACCTCGCCGACCTGCAGTCGGGGCCGTACTGCGCGGACAAAATAGCCGCGTGTAATCAGCTTGCGCTGCAGCAGTGCGCGGTCGCGTGTCAGCACGGTGCGTGGCTCGCTGGCGGCGATATTCGCCACGGTGTCGTCGTCGTAGTCGTTCCGGTAGAGGCAGTCGAAGCCCAGCAGCCGCAGGTAGCGCGCCAGCCGGCCGAGGTTGGCGTCGAGGACGAACGCCGGCGTGCGCAGCGGTGCCGGGCGCAGGCGGACCAGCGGGGTAATGTCGAGGCTCTCGAATACGGGGTAGACACTGATCCGGTCACCGTCCTGCACGATGTGACTGAAATCGACCGAGCGCCCGTTGACCAGGATGATATCGACCTCCGTGTGCGGCACGCCGAACGACTCGATCATGTCCTTGACCGAGGTGCGCCGGTCGAAGT
>CAMYKJ010000154.1 GCA_947258945.1 uncultured Ectothiorhodospiraceae bacterium | reverse complement strand
AGAATCCCGCACAGTTGTTCCGCACCGTCCAGGATGCGCGGGGTATGCCGCACCAGCAGGTCATCGTCGATGGTGTATAGATGACTGTTCGCGACGGCACGCACCCCCGACCAGCGACGCCACTGATCCAGACCATCCGCATCACCGGCACTGCCTGTCGTCGCGATAATTACCTGGGGATCCCGCACCAGGACGGCCTCGATGCCGACCTGCGGCGCGAGCCGGGCAAGACCGGCAAACACGTTGCGCCCGCCGCACAGGCGGATGACATCGCTGATGACATGGTCATCGTTGACCGTCATCAACGGCCGGCCCCAGGCCTGGTAAAAAACGTCGACCGGGGACTTGCCGGCATTACGCTGACGCAGCACCGCGAGGCGCTGTCTGAAGGCATGCATGGCAGACTGCGCCTGCTCACGCGTGGCTGCCAGCTCGCCAAGCCGGGACAGCGTGGTGCCGATGTCCTCGAGCGTACGCGGCTCGGACCTGAAGACCGTCAGGCCCAGCCTGTGCAGACGTTCGACCTGGTCTGCCGGATTGCCACTTAGCCAGGCCACCACCAGGTCGGGCTGCAGTGCAACGATGCGCTCCAGGTCGAGTCCGGCGCCTGTGCCGATACGCTGGATTGCGCGTGCAGCCGGCGGGTAATCACTGAAGCCGGAAACACCGACTACAGAGTCTCCCGCCCCTGCCGCAAACAGCAGTTCGGTGAGATACGGTGCCAGGCTCACGATACGCCGCGCCGGCTGTTCAAGTGACAGCACCCGGCCGGTATCGTCGGTTACACGGATTTCTGCAAGCACAGTTGCAGGTAACAGGCAGATGACCGGCAACAGCAGTCTGGCGACTGAAAAAAATCTGCCACAGAGTTCACAGAATTTTTTCATTTTTCTGCCGGCCTCTGTGTTATCTGTAGTTAAAAATAATTTTCTCATCACGACTTGCGTATATCGTCTATCGGTAAAACTATACGCTATACTCCCCCACCATCATCCTTGCAGGCAAGAACAGGCATATGAAATCACCCGTCGTAGTAATCGGCATCGGCGAAATGGGCGGTGTCTTCGCACGCGGACTGCTGCGCGCCGGCTATCCCGTCTATCCCGTCACCCGCCAGTCGGATATCGAGGCACTGGCGCAGCAGCTCCCGGCCCCGGAACTCGTACTGGTCGCCGTTGCCGAGAAAGACCTGCATGCCACTCTGGAAGCATTGCCGACCGCCTGGCACGACCGCGTTGCCCTGCTGCAAAACGAGTTATTGCCGGCCGACTGGGAACACTACGGATTCAGCAGCCCGACCGTTATCTCGGTCTGGTTCGAAAAGAAGCAGGGCCAGGACGTCAAGGTGCTTATTCCGTCGCCGGTGTTCGGTCCACAGACCAGCGTGCTGGTGGACAGCCTCATTGCCCTCGATATCCCCACCCGCGTACTGAACAGCGACGACGAGCTGTTGTTCGAACTGGTAGTCAAGAACGTCTACATCGTCACCACCAACTGCGCCGGGCTCGTAACCGGCGGCACCGTCAGCGAACTCTGGGAAAACCACCGCGAACTCGCCGATGGCCTTGCCCGCGAGGTCATCGCGATACAGGCAGCATTGACCGGCAAGCCCCTGGATGCGGACGAGTTGATCAGGGCCATGCTGGTGGCATTCGAGGGCGATCCCGGGCATGGCTGTATGGGGCGCAGCGCCCCGGTCCGGCTGGTGCGCGCCCTGCAACAGGCCGATGCGGCCGGCCTCGCGGTACCACGCCTGCGTGAAATCGCCGGCCGTCAGGCCTGATCCCGGGTCGCTGTAGTTGCTTTTCCAGGCATGAATCCTTCAGACTCGCGGCGTGCAGCCGTAATCCGGATTGTGACCCGGCGCAAGGAACCGGTCTAACAGGGAGGCCAGTATATATTGATGTCTGTCAGTGGCATGCCATTTTGGGGGATCGTCCCGGCCTGCTTGCTCATGTTGTCACTGGCCGGTTGCGGTGGCAGCGGCGGGGGCGGGGCGCAGTTGGCCGCGTCCGGTGCTTTCCTGGTCAGCGGCACGATCACAGCCGCATCCAGCAGTGCCGTGGACAGCGATGTGAACGATCCGGCTGCACCCTTCACCGATAACAGCATCCTCGCCACAGCACAGGACATCCCCAACCCGGTCACCGTCGGCGGCTATGTAAACCAGCCCGGCAACGGTCCGGCAGGCCGCTCGCAAATCATCGGTGATACCTCGGACGTCTACCGGGTCACGCTGGCGGCAAACCAGACCATCACCCTGACCATCGCCAACAGCGCTGACGGTGACCTCGACCTGTTCCTGGGCGATGCCAACGGCGTGTTCCTCGACAGTTCCGTAGGCGTGGGTACCACGGAATCGCTCACCGTGGCCCTGGCGGGCGACTACATGATCGAAGTCTTTGCCCATTCCGGCGCATCCTCCTACACCCTGGTGCTGGGTCAGCAAATTACCACCGCAGCGACACCGACACTGAACGTCGCCGATAAATTCGTCAGCGACGAAGTAGTGGTCAAATTCCGCGACACGCCGGCAACCCGCTCCATGCAATCGGTGGCCCAGCTTGCTGCCGCGCACGGCATGACCACCCGTGCCGGTGCACGCGCCCGCGCCATGCTACTGGGCGTCAGGCGACAGGGCGGACACTTCGCGCAAGCGGCTAACGCGCAACCCGTACTGCTGACTGACAACGCTACCCTGCTCGGGAAATGGGAAACCATGCGGGCGATCAAGCGGCTGCGGCGCGAGGCAGACGTCGAATATGCCGAACCCAACTACATTCGCCACTCGACGCTGGTGCCGCTCGACCAGTTATATCCGCTGCAGTGGCACTATCCAATGATCAACCTGCCGCAGGCCTGGGACATCACCACCGGCAGCAGTAATGTCACGGTTGCCGTGATCGATACCGGCGTGCTGAGCGCGCATCCGGACCTGCAGGGCCAGCTCGTCCCGGGATTCGATTTTATCAGCGACACGCTCAATGCCAACGACGGCGACGGCATTGACTCCGATCCGTTCGATCCGGGCGATTCGGGTGTCGGCGGCAGCAGCTACCATGGGACCCACGTCGCCGGCACCGTGGCCGCCGCGACCAACAACACCGACGGCGTGTCCGGCAGCAGCTGGGCCACCCGCATCATGCCGCTGCGTGTACTGGGACTCAACGGCGGGACCACCTATGACATTCGCCAGGCGGTACGCTACGCCGCCGGGCTCAGCAATGATTCCGGCACAACGCTCACACAGCCGGTCGACATCATCAACCTGAGCCTCGGTGGCGGAGGCTTTTCACAACAGGAACAGGACCTGTTCACCCTCGTGCGCAGCCAGGGCACCATCGTGATTGCTGCCGCGGGGAACAACGCATCCAGCGCACCGTTCTACCCGGGCGCCTATAATGGCGTGGTCTCGGTCAGCGCAGTCGATATCAACCGGCAGCGCGCGCCCTACTCGAATTTCAGCGCCTTTGTGGATGTTGCCGCACCGGGCGGCGATGCCACGCAGGACGTCAACGGTGACGGCAATCCGGATGCGGTACTGAGTACCGGCGGTGAAGACACGGGCGGCAGCCTGCAACTGAATTACCGCTTCCTGCAGGGTACATCGATGGCCGCACCCCACGTGGCCGGCGTGGTGGCGCTGATGAAGGCGGTCACGCCCGGGCTGACACCATTACAACTGGACAACCTGCTGGCCAGTGGCCAGATCACCCAGGACCTGGGTCCCCCGGGACGGGATGACGAGTATGGCTTTGGCCTGATCGATGCCCACCTTGCCGTGGTTGCCGCACAGGGCGGCGTGTCGCCGGTACCACCGACACTGGTCGCCACGCCGGGTGCCCTGAATTTCGGCAGCCTGGGCACCAGCGCGATCCTGTCGGTCAGCAATGGCGGTGGCGGCAGTCTTGGTGTGAATGCGCCGACCGACAATGCAGCGTGGCTGGCGGTTGCGGCAGAGAATATCGATCCCGTCAGTGGCATCGGCACCTACCGGGTGATCGTATCCCGCAATGGGCTGGCAGAAGGCACCTACAATGCAACCATCACGTTTACCTCATCGGCGAATACCGAGCAGATCGGTGTGATCTGTCGCGGCCGGCACCTATGAAATCCTGGCCAGTACCGACTTCGACAACGACGGATCTGTCTGCGATGCCGGCGAGGCCTGCGGCGGTTATGTCACACTTGACCAGCTGACACCGGCGGTGATCAGCGGCGACACCAGCGGCCTGGATTTCAGCACCGGCTACAATGTGATCATCAATCTGCAAGCAAACGGCAGCAACGTGATTCGACCGGTTGCAAGGGCCATTGGGAAACAGATCCAGCGATAGCCCGCTGTCATCTGCGTACAAAAAAAACGGCGCCCGAAGGCGCCGTACCTGCGGGGGAGCAGGAAAGAGTCCGGTCAGTCTTCCAGTTCCGCCTCATCGGCAATGCCGTTGGCAATCGAGTTATCCTTGATTTTCACAAACAACCCGCGTGCATTCACATCCGCACAAAAGGCCGCCGCGTCTGCGTAAACCTGTTGATCGTTTTCGTTCTCAAACACGGTGGTGCCGTTAACCAGGCTGAAACTGACGCCAAACAAAGTGATGCTGGTACCGTCACAGTTGGAGGACGGCCCCTGCAGGATGTCATCATCCGGATTATCCCTGCGGATTTCTGTAGCAACGATATTACCGCCACCGTCAAGCGAAGCCTGTATTTCCAGATAATCCGTTGCTGTGATATCAGCCAGGGTATAGGGATCGAAAACACCCAGGTCATCGCGCAGACTGGTCTGGTTGTCGACCAGTACAGTGGCAGTACCGGTTGCATACTGCAGGGTAATGCTCCCTGCAACCACTGAAGCACTTTGCACCAAGGCATCCAGCTTAACGTCACCCGCGCGCGCCTCGACACGAATCGCCTCCAGGGTCCCGTTTACAATCGGTCCCTCGACCTCGACCTCCATACCGTTTGCCAGCAGCAGGGTCGGCGGATCAAAAGTTGCGGCAGAGGCATCCACCGGCTGACCAGCCACCTTGAAACTGCTGTTATTGGTAAAGTCGGACACGATTCCTTCGATGCTGGCCTTGTTGAGATTCGCGCCGGGCAGGTCATCATTCTGCTTCACCTCACTGGCGGCGATCGTGGTGCCAGTCAGGGTGCCTTTTACCTCGACCTGCATGCCCATGATGACGACACCACCGGGCACACCCGACAGGTCGGCAGCGACCGTATTGACGTCGAAGCTGCCGATATCGAAGGTGTTGCCCACAACGTTGGCGGCCACTCCCTTGAGTTCGACCTCACTGACGCCGGCGGTAAACATACCCTTGCCCTCGATGCGCGTAGCATGGAGGACGCCAGCCTGGTCAACAAAACCGCTGACTTCGATGAAGTCGCCCTGCATCAGGGATGCGAAGGTAACACCGTCATCAAATACGGTCGCGGTCATATCGGCCAGCACGGTTATACCGAGTACCGTGAACTGCAGCTGCTGGCCATCTCCCGTCGGGTCGACCGGCGGCGTGGCGACCGGGCCCTGGACCTCGTCATCAAACGAAACCGATGTTGCCGTGCCGGTTGTGCCACCTGCATCCAGTGTACCGGTCACCGTCACTACCATACCGAGTTGCAGCGCGTTCTCGCCGACAATGTTGTCGTCAGCGGTAATATTCGCACTGCCCGTTTCGTATTCAACACCATTGACAAAGATACTGCCAAATCCGGTGATGGTTCCCGAGGCGGTAATACCGGTACCGCCTATGCCTGCCACGTTGCCACCACCGCCACCACATGCAGCCAGCAGGGTAAGCGTCGTTGCCAGGATGCATTGCTGCAATAAATTTTCGAGTTTCATGACCTGTCCTCCATAGAACCTGTATCTTGCGAGTAATAAATACCGAGGCTGACATATGTCGCCTCCTGTTTCGGGTCCTCTCCCCTGACTTCGTGTGCCGATAGCCAGGTATCCAGCTCTTCCAGAAACGCCTGCGACCGCTCTCGCGCCAGGGCGCGAAATTCTGCAACGGCTGCAGGATCAAGACGCGTATTGGAGACCTTGCGCTGGAAATAAAGATCATCCGGTGAGGAGGTAAGGTTGTGGTCAATGGTGGCAACCAGCTCCGCAACATCTGTACCCAGAATGTGCAGCTTGTCGGTAGAATCATTGCCAGGGATAAACATGCGCCGCACCAGCCGCAGCTTTCCGTCAGCCGTCTCATCGACGCAACAGGCAGACTGTAAAACCGTCAGCATGGCGCGTGCGGGAATGTCGCCACTGTAGGCACGCACCAGCGAGGTAAATGAGGAGCGCTCACCCTCGAACGGCAGGCTTGCTGCTCGACCGGACGGTGTCTGGTAGTCCGCATCATTCAACCAGCCACTGATAACGCGCACCGCCCGGTTGTAGCGATCGCCCGCCGCCAGGTCCTCATCCAGGTCGAGCTCGTGCAAGCGCTTGACCTCGCGGCGAAACAGGCCGGTCAGCGCCGAAACCCGGGAAATCGTCTGCTTCTTGCCGGGCTCGGCAAACTCCTCAAAGGCCACGTCCACATACACCTTCTTCGCCCAGTCCGCCGTGGCAGAGAATGAAATTCCATTACGAATCAATATCCTGGCCAATGGCCTGAAGAGACGCAGAAAGGCCTTGGCAAGCGCATGTCTGACTGTAGTTTCCATGTTTGGGACTATAATCCCAAATTTATAACAGCGCAAGCATCTCTTTGTAAATTTGAGATGGAGGTCACATGAATCGGCCGAGCGACGGTTTCCAGCTGGCAAGTGCGATGGTCGGATCGCCAGACAGCGCAGCGCACGGGCGCGCGGATTACTGGACAGGGATCAGTCGGTCAGACCGGCCACAAGCAGGCTGCGCCGCGCACACCACTGGAATCACCGTGTTGCGCGCGCACCAGGCGGGTATCGACGGCATCGGAGAAGACATACTCGCCCCAACGACGTGGTACGGCATCGTAGAGCCACTCGATATTCGATATGCCGCCGCCCAGTACGATGACGTCGGGGTCGATGATATTGATGATGCTGGCCAGCGCACGCGCCATGCGGTCGGCATAATGCTCGAG
>CAMYKJ010000153.1 GCA_947258945.1 uncultured Ectothiorhodospiraceae bacterium | reverse complement strand
TGAATCCGCCCTCAATAACAGCGTGTTACGCATTCTCGGGACCTTTCTCCATCGTGGCGGCTATCCTAGCAGATATCATCCCCTGATTTGTCGGCGCGTACCGCATAATCATTACGTAGGGACATGCTTGGCAAATCGACGGATCCCGTCACTGCGAGATACGAAGTGACGCAGCAATCTCCAAATAATTGACCATAAATTCGCTGCTGTCCCACATTATCCCTCCCCCTTCGGGGGAGGGTTGGGGAGAGCGAAGCGAGGGGCCGGGGATATATTAACGCTAACTGTCTGATTTATGCCCCCTCTCCCCCCGCCTCCGCGGGGGCAAGCTCTGGCCCTCTCCCGGAGCACCCAAAGAACGGGCATAAAGGAGAGGGGATGCTCTGTTTTTTCTGCGGTAATTAGAATTCATGTCCTGCGTTTACTCACAGCCGGTATGAATGTTTTCATTCATGACGTTACAGACAATTCAATTAACATTTGTGGGACAGTAGTGAGTCTGACTCGATTGGTTATTTAATTATTTCGGCTGCGGTTAAATAAAATCAATCGAGTCTGACCCCGTTGATCTGGTATGTTGTCCGCATGTCGCCATTCCCGGTGTTATTCCTGCTGTTCCTGCTTCCCCCTGGTCGAGCTGTGGTTTATGATCAAGGTCGGCGGCTGGATCGGTGCATTTCCCACTGTAGCACTGGTGGTACTGACCGCTGTGATCGGCGCCTCACTGGCGCGTCTCCAGGGCCTGAAGACCCTGCAGCGCGTCCGCACGACCATGGCCCGCGGCGAGACGCCGGCCGTCGAGATGGTGGAGGGCATGCTGCTGTTCGTCGCGGCCCTGCTGCTGCTGACGCCGGGCTTTTTCACCGACGCGCTCGGTTTTGCCTTCCTGCTGCCGTTCATCCGTCGGGCAATCGCCTGGTGGGCCATCCGGCGCATGACGGTCGTGACCCCGGCGGGCGGCCCTTCCAGGCCCCCGGGCAAACATCAGACCCGCACGCTTGAAGGGGAATTTCGCCGGGAGGATGACGAAAGGCACTAAACTTGTAGGAGCGGATCGCATCCGCGATTTGCCCAAATAGCTGGATTGATCGCGCACGCGGTGCGCTCCTACCCCAATCGTTGCGGGGTGCGGTCCATGTTCCGCCTGTAGGAGCGGATCGCATCCGCGATTTGCCCGATTGCCTGGATTGATCGCGCACGCGGTGCGCTCCTACGCCAATCGTCGCAGGGTGCGTTCAAGGTTCCTTCACTACCCTTGACTTCCGAAGTTTCGACCCTATCATTAGCACTCACTGGGGGCGAGTGCTAACAATACCACCCGCCATTGATACGGTTATCTCAAAGTAAAGCAGTCCCAAGGAGACAGACAGAATGAATATTCGTCCATTGCACGATCGCGTGCTCGTCAAGCGCATGGAAGAAGAGACCACCTCAGCAGGTGGCATTGTGATCCCTGATTCAGCCGCAGAAAAGCCACAGCGTGGTGAAATTGTTGCCGCTGGTAATGGTAAGCGCCTTGATAGTGGTGAAATAGTGCCTCTCGAAGTGAAGGTCGGTGACACCGTCCTGTTCGGCAAGTATTCCGGCACCGAGATCAAGGAGCTGGGCGACGGCATGATTGTCATGCGTGAAGACGACATCATGGGTGTCGTCGTCTGACCTGCCAGCCCTAACTACCTGAATCATATAAACATACAGAATCAAGAGGATTTGTCATGACGGCAAAAGAAGTGAAATTCAGTGATGACGCCCGCGCACGCATGGTGGCGGGTGTGAATATCCTGGCCAACGCGGTCAAGGTGACCCTGGGACCGAAGGGACGCAACGTGGTGCTGGACAAGGCCTTCGGCGCGCCGACGGTGACCAAGGACGGCGTGTCCGTGGCCAAGGAGATCGAACTGGACGACAAGTTCGAGAACATGGGTGCACAGATGGTCAAGGAAGTCGCCTCGCAGACGTCCGACGTGGCCGGTGACGGCACCACGACCGCGACCGTACTGGCCCAGGCCATGGTGCGCGAGGGCATGAAGGCCGTCGCCGCCGGCATGAACCCGATGGACCTGAAGCGCGGTATCGACAAGGCGGTGATCGCCGTGGTCGACCGGCTGCAGGACCTGTCCGAACCGTGCACCGACAACAAGGCGATTGCCCAGGTCGGCACCATCTCGGCCAACTCCGATGAATCGGTCGGCAACATCATCGCCGATGCCATGGAGAAGGTCGGCAAGGAAGGCGTGATCACGGTCGAGGAAGGTTCCTCCCTGGAGAACGAACTGGACGTGGTCGAGGGTATGCAGTTTGACCGCGGCTACCTGTCGCCGTATTTCGTCAACAACCAGCAGAATATGTCGGCCGAGCTGGAAGACCCGTTCGTGCTGATTTACGACAAGAAGATTTCCAACATCCGTGACCTGCTGCCGGTGCTCGAGGGCGTTGCCAAGTCCGGCAAGCCGCTGCTGATTATCTCTGAAGACGTTGAAGGCGAGGCGCTGGCCACGCTGGTGGTCAACAGCATCCGTGGCATCGTCAAGGTCGCGGCCGTCAAGGCACCGGGCTTCGGTGATCGCCGCAAGGCCATGCTGCAGGATCTCGCCGTGCTGACCGGCGGCCAGGTGATTTCCGAGGAAGTCGGCCTGTCCCTGGAGAAGGCCAGCCTGGACGATATGGGTAATGCCAAGCGCGTCGTGATCACCAAGGAAAACACTACCTTGATCGACGGTGCCGGCCGCAAGGAAGACATCGAGGCGCGTGTGCAACAGGTTCGTGCGCAGATCGAGGAATCAAGCTCGGACTACGACAAGGAGAAGCTGCAGGAACGCGTGGCCAAGCTGGCCGGTGGTGTGGCCGTCATCAAGGTCGGTGCCGCCACGGAAGTCGAGATGAAAGAGAAGAAGGCACGCGTGGAAGATGCGCTGCATTCGACCCGTGCCGCTGTCGAGGAAGGCGTGGTGCCGGGCGGCGGTGTCGCCCTGATCCGTGCCCTGGCATCGGTTGGCGAACTGAAGGGCGTCAACCACGACCAGGATGTCGGTATCCAGCTTGCCATGCGTGCCATGGAAGAGCCGCTGCGCCAGATCTGCCAGAATGCCGGTGAAGAATCCTCTGTGATTCTGAACGCGGTTGCCAGCAACAGCGGCAACTACGGCTATAACGCCGGTACCGGTGAATACGGTGACATGATCGAGATGGGTATTCTCGATCCCACCAAGGTGACGCGTTTCGCGCTGCAGAACGCAGCCTCTGTTGCCGGGCTGATCATCACCACCGAGGCGATGGTTGCCGAGGCGCCGCAGGATGAGGCCGCTGGCGGCGGTGGTATGCCGGATATGGGCGGCATGGGCGGCATGGGTGGTATGGGCGGCATGATGTAAGCCAAACGGCACCTCGAAGTACCATGGAAAGCCCCGCCGGAAACGGCGGGGCTTTTTTATGTAAATAAATACCTCGCGCAAAGACGCAAAGACGCAGAGAAATCATATCCCCTCTCCCTAAGGGAGAGGGTTAGGGAGAGGGGATCAGAATCAAGTGAATGAAGGGGGTAGACCACGATTTCTGCTGCGGATTTCACATCGCGCCTGTAAGGCGTTCCTGCAGCCTCGCTTGGTCCTGATGAAATAATCCGGCCTACATTCCCATCTTGTTTTCGTACATAATCAGGCTATGGAGACAGTCGTATATCCCGGTACATTCGATCCGATCACCAACGGTCATACCGACCTGGTGGAGCGTGCCTCGCGTCTGTTCGACCAGGTCATCGTCGCGGTGGCGGTCAACCCGGAAAAGACGTCTTTCCCGGTCGAGACCCGCGTAAATCTGGCGCGTGAGGTGCTGGTGCACATCGACAATGTCGAGGTCTGCAGTTTCGATAATCTGCTGGTCGATTTTGTCCGGCAGCGCGGGGCGGGTGTCATCCTGCGCGGGTTGCGCGCGGTTTCGGATTTCGAGTACGAGTTCCAGCTGGCCGGCATGAATCGACACCTGGCGCCCGAAATTGAAACCCTGTTCCTGACGCCGGCCGAGCAGTAT
>CAMYKJ010000152.1 GCA_947258945.1 uncultured Ectothiorhodospiraceae bacterium | reverse complement strand
GGCTGTGCAAGCAGGTGGGACTGGATGAGACTTTGCTGGCGGATCTGCGCTTCATGCCCGGTGGACGCGGAGCCGGTGATAGTCGTTAATACCATGGCAACCATTACCAGCAGGCTGATAACGCCCAGTGAGTTGAATATTCTGAAACGCTTTGCCACTACCCTGACGATCTCCGATCCGACTGTATAAACTACCTCGCGAGAGGTGCCTGCACCTCATCAGACTCCAGACATATCGGCAGCTGATGACAAATTTTCAGCGGCACTGCAAAGTCCGCGGCCTGCATCACAATTGCGCATATCCCAACGGTCCGTTGCTGCAATCCCGGGCGGCTGCCTTGAATACCTGCCAAAATCGCACATAACCTATTGTTATTAATAATTTATTAGCCCTCAAGACCCGTCGCCGGGCGGCCGTTAAGCTGGTAAGGGGGAACGCCCCGCCACGCACCGGAAAACAAGCCATGAGGAAGCGCAAGGAAAGACGCAGGCCAGCAGCGACGACATCGTTTCCGTTCGAGGACATCCACCCGGGTGCAACGGACCGGCGCAAGCTGCCGGACCGCCGTCTTGAAAACCTGGATGCCGAACAGCGCCAGCTGCTGTTGTCGGAAATGCCGGGCCATCCTGCCGCCGGGAATACCCGCAAGGACTGAGCCGGCGGCGCCCGCAGGATTAGGCGCCTGATTCCCTTTTCGTGTAAACTCGCCCTGTGGACACACGCGTAGCGGGCTATGTCCGGTCGAAATGTCCACGCTACACTCAGTTGCACGTTTACAGGTTATACCGGAAATTATACATGCACCTTCTGTACCCGCCGTTCACGGTTCGCGATTGAAAAACATTTTTACAAAGGCAACACGAGGTAAGTTACATGGCCACAGGCACAGTTAAATGGTTCAACGAGTCCAAGGGCTTCGGCTTTATCGCACCGTCAGATGGCGGCGATGATGTCTTCGTCCACTTCTCGGCTATCGCCGGCGACGGCTTCAAAACACTGGCGGAAGGACAAAGCGTGAATTTCGATGTCGAGCAGGGTCCCAAGGGCCTGCAGGCAACCAACGTAACGCCGGCCTGAACTAAAAAGAACCCCGCCACTGGCGGGGTTCTTTTTGACTTCGCGGTTTCTGTTCAACCGTGTGGATTCATTTCCGCCGCGTCACGCGGCATCCGCCGACTCCACGATCCACTCGCAGTTCTTCAGAAACAGAAAAAATTCCTCCTGCGGCAGCGGACGGCTGATCAGGAACCCCTGCGCCTGGTCACAGCCCATCTCGCCCAGCACGGCAAGCACCTCTTCCGTCTCCACGCCCTCGGCAACGGTTTCCAGGCCCAGGTTGTGCGCCAGGTCGATGGTCGAGCGGACGATGACTGCATCATCCCGGTCGGTAATCATGTCGCTCACGAATGACCGGTCGATTTTCAGTTGCTGGACCGGCATGCGCTTGAGATAACCAAGCGAGGAATAGCCGGTACCGAAATCATCGATCGACAGTTCTATACCCATGTCGGACAGCTCTCCGAGCACCTCGATACTGCGCATGAAATCGTCCATCACCGCACTTTCCGTGATTTCCAGTGTCAGGCGACGACTCTCCAGTTCATATTCCGCCAGGATGTCCTCGACCTGGTCGGGCAGACTCTCGTCGCGCAGGTTGTGCACGGACAGGTTGACGGCCACACTGATCTCGTAACCGGCCCGCTCGCACTGCTTGCAGTAACACGCCGCCATGTCCAGCACCTGCAGGGTAAATTCCGCGATCAGGCCCGTCTGCTCGAGGATCGGCACGAACTGCGCCGGCGGCACCTCTCCATGCACCGGGTGTGTCCAGCGCGCCAGTGCCTCTGCACCGACCAGCGTTCCGCGACTCAGGTCAATCTTCGGCTGGAAATTCAGACTGATTTCCCTGCGTTTGATCGCAGTGCGCAGGTCGCGGGTCAGTTCCAGGTGGGCCTGGTTATAGGGATTGTTCTGCGAATTATAGACGGACACGGGGTCTCGATTGCGCTTGGCCACATACATGGCGACATCGGAACATTTCATCAGGTCCGACGGCTTTTCACCATGGTCGGGGAAAATGGAAATACCCATGCTTGCATCCAGAGCGACTACCTGCCCATCGACCTCCATGGGCTGATGCAGCGCCTCCAGCAGGGTTTCTGCAACTTCCAGCGCCTGATCGAGTCCGGCATCCGGCAGCACAACGGCGAACTCGTCACCGCCGAGCCGGCCGACCGTGTAGCCATCGCTCAGCAGTGCAACGAAGCGCTTGCCCAGCAATATGAGCAGCTCGTCACCGGCGCCGTGACCGAGCGTGTCGTTCAGCTCCTTGAAATTGTCGAGATCAATCATGATCAGCGAGAGCTGCCGGTCGTGGCGCCCCATATTGAGAATGCCCTGCTCGATGCGATCAATGATCAGGGCGCGATTCGGCAGGCCGGTCAGCGCATCATGCACGGCGAGAAACTGGAGTTCGCTGTTTGCCTGTAGCAGTTTGCCGTTGAGTTTCTCGAGACGTACCCTGTACGCCTCTGCGGTATTTCTTGCCGTACGCAGTTCCTCGAATGCCATCGCGTTCTCGATGGCAATGCTGACATAACCGGCGAACATCAACAGCAGATCGAGGTCATCCTGGTCGAATTCGTCGCCACCGAGCTTGTTGATGCAGGCGATACCCCCGAGGAACCGCTGCTTGCCGACCAGCGGCACGAGAATGATACTGCCGGCCTCTTTCTCCCACCGGTTGCGTTCATCATCGTCCAGCAGATCCAGCGAACCGCGCCACCAGGGTCGCTGGTTGCGCAAGACCCATCCGCACAGGCCGACGCTGACGGGCAATTCCGCATCGAGCAGCTCCTGCGCATCCTTTCCGGCTGCTGCACGGTAGATATAGTGTGAGTGGTCGCTGGAGAGTATCGGTATGCTTGCGGTTTCCGCATTGAGCAAAGCGCGGGCTGTTTCCGTCACCTGACTGAACACATCATCGAGATTTTGTCCGCCATTGACCAACCGCGTAATCTCTTTCAGCATATCGAGTTCGCGTTCACGCTGGCGAAGCTGCTCCTCGACCGGTTTTTGCTGCTCTGGCATTGCGCATTTCCTTGTCTGTTCGAAATCAGGGCTTCCTTGCCTGTCTGCAGTCACCGGCAGCATGCGTAGGCCGGTGACGAGCCTCCCCAAGAGATCTTCGGCACATAGCGGGGCAACTTTACACAGGTCTTATAAATCAATGACTTGAATAACACCGCGGCCGCGAAATTACGTGGATTACCATCGGTATCACGGCCGGGAGGCGCTGCAGCAGGTGCGCCGGGCGTGAAATCTGCCCGTGCGGGCGTCAGTCGGCGCCGGAGGCGTTGCGTTGCAGCCAGTCGGCGATAAACACATTGGTCTCGCCCCGCACCTTGCCGAAGCGGTTGGAGGCAAACACGAGGCTGCGGCCATCGTGC
>CAMYKJ010000151.1 GCA_947258945.1 uncultured Ectothiorhodospiraceae bacterium | reverse complement strand
TCCTGCACGCCGCCATTCAGCGGTTTTATCATCGGTTGCTGGATGCCCATGTAACCGTAGCCGTTCCCGGCGCTGTAGATGGCACCCCAGCGCTCGTACATGTGGTGGGGCGCGGGAAGGATGAGATCCGCGAACCAGCTGAACTCGCTAATGTTGGTCGTAACGTGTGCTACGAAGGGCACCTTCGCCAGGGCACGCTCCCAGCGCTGTGGCTCGGGGGCCGAGAACACGAAGTTGTTCCAGCAGGCCAGGATGACCTCGACGTCGTAGGGGTCGGACTCGAGTATGGAATCGGCGACCTGATTGGTGACGACCCCGCCGCCCGATTTACCTTTCTTCAACGCCGGCAGTTCCAGCCGTCCCCGACGGTCAATCTTCTCCTGCTTCAAGCCGGCCTTGGCAATGTCGTCCAGGTAGGGTTTGTTTTTCGGAAATCCCTGCTTGGGCACGCTGTTATAGATCAAGGTGCCGCCAAGGTTGTCCACGGCACCCAGCAAGCCGCTCAGCGCGTGGCCCGCCATGGAGGAGTAGGCCCCCCGGTTGTGCATGTGCATGCCGCGCGACAGCCACACGCCCACGTGTGGTGCGGCGTCCCCCAGTTTCCGTGCGACGCGCCGGATCTGCGATGCTGAAATGCCGCAGAGTTCCTCCGCCCACTCCGGGGTGCGGGCGTTCAGTTCCAGGTTCCACCACTTCACCAGGCCGTGGGTGTGAAGCTCCTCGAACTGCGCCTCCTCGAACTGCGCCTCCTCGACCATTTCTCCGGCCTTGAACTGATTGACTCCGTCTACGAAATCACCGACGAAGGGCCGGTGCCACAGCCCCTCCACCAGAATCGTGTGGGCCAGCGCCAACGCGAGCGCACTGTCTTGGCCCGGGATGATGGGCAGCCACTCATCGGCCTTGGCCGCGGTGGCCGAGAAGCGGGGATCCACCACCACGGCGCCGCCGCGGTCCAGCACGTCGCCCCACTCCGCCGTCGCGAACGAGACCTGCCGGTTGGCCGAGATCGGGTCCGTACCGAACATGATCTGATAACGCATGTTCTTGAGGTCATACTGGCGGTATCCCCACTTGCCCTCCATATAGTAGGGGCCGAACTTGTCCGCCTCGGCACAGAGGGCGCTGTGGGTGATGGCATTGGGTGTGCCGATGATGCCGGGAACATCCTTCATCAGGACGTCGCTGAGTTTTGAATAGCGGCCCCGCAGGGTTACCAGTTTATGCGGCTCGCCCTTCGCACGCAGGGCCATGATGCGTTCGGCGAGCATGTCCATGGCCTCATCCCATGTGATGGGCACGAAGCCGGGATCCTCGTCCCGGCCCTTGCTTGGGTTGCTACGCTTGAGGGGCGTCTTTACGCGGTCCGGATCGTAGAGTTCCGGCAGGGACAGGTACTGGCGAACGCAGCCTGACGTGCCCGTAACCTTCGAGTGCTCGTTGCCGCGAATGTGCAGCACACGGCCATCCTGCACGTACACCTGTTTGGTGCAGAACGCGGTGCACCCTGCGCATGTGGTAGCCACCCATTCGCCGCTTCCCGGCTCGGGAGCAGCAAGCGCATCAGCTATCGCACTGGCAATTGGGTTTAGTTTGAAGACCGCGGAAACACCCAATGCACCGCTTGCAATCAGGAAAGATCGTCGAGTCAGGCGCGCATCAGTCACCCATTGCATGATAGCTTTCTCCTCCAGTCCAGCGGACTCTATTCGGCCCTGTTGGAGACAGGCGCATGGGAAATGTATTGACCTGTGTCAACGGAATATTCAATTGCCGTCAACGGACTACTGACAAGCATGTCACTGTTTCGTGATAGCTTTCAAATCAACAGGGTCAGGCTCGATTGATTCCAATAGCCTAGAAACCACCACCCGTACGGAAGCCGCCGCCACCGCGTGAGCGCCATCCGCCGGAACGGGGCAGACGAAAGCCTCCCGGTGATCCACCCCGCCCCCTAGGGAAGTGCCAGGGACTGCGTCGCGACTTCGGCAGGCCCAGGCCACCGCTGCCGAAATCCGGCCAGGCGCCGACATCGCGATGACGCTGATGACGCTCGAGGACACGCCATAATTCTTTGCTGCTGACCAGACCACTCAGAAATTGACCGAGCATGGCAGTGATCAGACCTTTGTTACCAAACCCGGAACGGACATCATCGAAACGACTTAGTTTGAACCGGCGTCGTACCTGCTCGAATTCCTGCAGCCTGTCGAGTTTTGCTTCATGCATGCGGCGATGATCGCGCAGCTCTTCCTCAAGATCTTTGTGCTGTTCACGCAGGTCAGCCAGCTCACGCACCATACGGTTGTCCTGCGCACTGATGGTTTTATGCGCCGCGTCATTGAGTTCAAGCAGGCTCTTGTTACTCAGGGCATCACTCAGCGCATGCAGACTCTGCGTCATATAGGTATCTCTGGCCTCGGCGAACGCAGTGCGCTGTTTCAACAGCTGATTGTGTGCCTCTTCCCGCTGCTCGATGTTATCGTCGATGTCATCCAGATCATTCTGCGCCCGGGTATGGGCATCCTGCAATGCAGGCAGACCTGCCTCATGTGCCTTTGCGGTTTCGATCTCCGCCAGCTCATCCAGCGCCGATTCCGAGTGACTGCGTGCCGTTTCTGCATGGGACTGAAGACGCCCGGGGATCTCCAGCAGGGTCCAGTAATTGACCCGGTACTCATCATAGTCGCACAGGCTTTCCACCCAGCGGTCCAGATAGCGCGTTAACGGCCCGGCATCATAATCCGGCGTACCGTATTTGCGCCCCCACAAGTACATGAAGAGCTCATTTTCCTCATAGGGCCGCCCCTTCTCCTGCCGGTCCTGCTCCGCCAGTGTGGCTTTTTGTTCGGCTTCGCTGGCAATGCTATCGAGTTTTCGCGCCTCCTGGAGCTGCTTCTGGTAGCCTGCATTCTCCTCGAGTTCGCCCTGTACGCGATGCTCGCAATCAATTATCGCCTGCGCCCTGTCGCTCACGGCCGCCTGTTGTGCAGACCGCTCGTTCTCGAGATCATCCAGCGCTTGCGTGGCAGTGGCTATGTCGTTTTCCAGCCTTTCAAAGGCATGGCGACGTTCCTCGAGCAATGCCAGCGCGCGCTGGTCAGCCGCCTCCAGATCACCCATGAACGTTTCGCCGGATAATTCATCCAGACGAATTGCCGCCAGCTCTTTAAGCGATTGTGCCTGGGCGTGACGGTTGGCATGCAGGGCTACACTGACCTGGTTCAGCTCATGGTCAATACGATTGATCTCCGCACGCACCGAAGACAGTCCCTGATCAAGCTGCTGTAAGGTTTGCACACCACTCAACATACAGTCTGCTTCCTTTACCAATCCGTGATTGCGGCGCCGCTGGTGTCAATGCTGTATTCGGGCTCCAGTCGTCCCTGTTGCTTCTGACCAATTTCACGCTGCTGGATAATGCCATCATCCTGCTTGTCATCCGCAATGCGCTCGAACACAGAGGCGTCTACCCGAATACCCCATTTATTGACGACCCGCGTCTTGCCCGTTTCTTCGCTGGTGACCGGCAGGGACAACACCTGGCCACGGGCATCCACGGCCTCGACGATCAGATAGTAGTTACGTGCCCGGGTGTTAACATCAGGGATGCGCCAGACCCCGGACTGCTCTTCATGGCGCTGGATGACCTGCAGCTTGTATGCGAGCTTGAGCTGCATGAGCATTTGCTCCAGATTTTCAATGTCGGAACGGGCCTCATCATAACGCCCGTTTTCCAGTGCCAGCTCGCCGCCGGATTTATATTGGCGTGCCTGCGCAAGCGCCGCCTCGTCGTCGCTTACCTTGACGACTTCCGCGTAACGCTGTGCCAGCTCGCCCGGCAAGGCGGCCCTGGCCGATGTTTCGGGCCTGACAGACACAAGGTAGTAAGACAGCCACAGGCCGAACAGCAGCACCAGTAACAGCAGCACCGGCCGGAGCCATTTATCCCGCCTGACAAAGAGATGCGCAACGCGCGTTGCGAAGGTTGTTTGCGGGGGTGAATACCTGAAGCGATCTTCCTCCAGCGCGCGCACGCCATCGGCCAGCACCTGGTCGGACACCTCGATACCCTGACCGCTGTAGATTTCGCGCAGCTTCTCGATCAGACGCTCACGCCGCCCCTCACTGTCCAGCTCACGCTCGACCAACTGTTGACGATGCCGCAGGGTATCGACGACATCCATCGCCACCATCAGGTCTTCCAGCGGTGCCGTATCTGCTGCCTTCCCCACTGGTGCTGTCCCGCGAAACGCCTGATCAGGCTAGAACTTGTGCGGCAACGGCAGGGAATCGCCGCGATTGACGATGGCAGCCAGGCGCTGCTTGCCGTCCTCTACTGCATCGCGGATTTCCTGTGCATTCTGGGTAGAGAGCTTGCGCATCTCGGCAATGATCTCGGTGGTACGCGCCTGAAAATTCACCACTGAGTCGACCAGTTTTTTAACGGCATCGGCGCGTATGGTCGGGCCATAACCCGCCTTGACGGCGGCTTCCTGTACCTTGCCACCGATATCGGCCAGGTCTTCCAGACTCCGGGATACACCCTCCTTCATTGCCTCCAGCGTCCGCGTGCTTTCATGCAGGCCGAACAGACCGGTAAATGAGGCCGACAGGGCCGTCAATACGGTTTCGTTGGTACCGAAGAAGGTAATGGCCTGCTTGTAGACCCGGTCTTTGGCGCTGGTAGTTTGCATCAGGCGCGCCATGATGACTTCCGAGGTGTTGTAGCTGACGGTCAGGTTGTCGGACAAGTCCTTGGAAATCTGGTATCGGTCCTCGGCAAACTGCAGCTCCCGCATTTTCTCATCGCGCACCAGCTCGAGCTTGGCCCGTTCTGCAAGATCGTCACCCGTGAAGTTACTGACCGTTTCAGAAGCCTGCTTGAGCTTTCCCTGTGCCTCGTTCCAGAGCGCCTCCGCTTTTTGCAGGATTTCCAGGGCATAAATCTCGGACTCCTTGATAGCGCCACGAAAGTCCTGATAGGCATTCGTGGCGATATCGCCGCGGGTGACCTTCATCCAGACATTGCCGAGGCGCTCGAAGGTGTCGATCTTGCCGTCCTCGACCTGCTGCACCATGCTTTTCGCGTCATCGCGGATGCTGTTGAATGCCTCGGTGATTTCCTCGTAACGCTCACCGATAGTCATCAGGCTGACCTGTTCACGCACCACGTCATTGAACACGGATGCCTGGGAGAGCGTGCGCGCAATGGCGACCGATTTCTCTTCATCGATATCGGCAATGCGATTCAGCAGAGTGAGCACCGGCGCCTCTTCCACGGTTTCCGGCATCAGGCCCAGATCCCGCAGCTGGTGCATCGCCTTTTCCAGGTATTGCAGGGTTGTACCGCTCATGGCTCTAGTCCTCCGGAAGGGTTGCTTGTTGGTATGTTCATACTGGTTGCATGCCTGCAGCTATGGCCTGCCAGCGGCCCTGTCTGATCTCAGTCCGTTGGAATACGGATTTTCTGTCCCGGATAGATCAGATCGGGGTCTTTGATCACCTCCCTGTTCGCCTCGAACAGGCGTGGATATTCCATGGCATCACCGTAGAATTTCTTTGCAATACCCGAGAGCGTATCGCCCGACACGATCTCGTAATATTCAACCGGCGGTTCATCCGGCGTCTTGACCGTGACTGCCATGACCTTTTCCACACCCTGAACATTGCCGGCAAGCAGTACGGCCTTCTCCAGTGCCGCGCCGGATTCCGCCTCGCCCTTGAGCGACACGACACCTTCGTTTACAGACACCTCGAGATCCGCAATGCCCGGATTATCCTTTTCGAGGTGACTCTTTATCTTCTTCGATTGTTCGACAGGCTCTTCCTCATCACCAAAAAGCTTGTCACCGATATTTTTTGCGAAATCAAATAAGCCCATGTGCTGCTCCTCTCACCGATATTTTTTGCGAAATCAAATAAGCCCATGTGCTGCTCCTCCAAGTAGTCGACAACAACTGCAGATCCCAACGCCTGAATCAATACCCCGGGCCCTCCCGCAGTTCACTGACCACGCTTGCGCGGGGGTGGTGGCCGCATTCCGGGGCGCGGCGGGAAACCACCGGGAAACGGTCCGGGCGGCATCGCCGCCCAGGGTGAAGGCGGCGGCATCCGTCCAGGTGCAGGTGCCTGCCCCCCGGCCTGTTGTTCGATGCGTTGCTTCCAGCCATCCAGCTTCCATTGCTGTTGCCGCCGGAAGCCCTCGAATTCACCCTGTTGATGGGTGTCGAAACGCATCTTCTCCTGCTCCTGATAGCGGGCGAATGTCTCCTGGTCGCGCCGCTGCTTGAGGTTGAATCCCTTGCGTTCCTTTTCCTGGTGTGCGCGGAAGTGGTCCCATTCCCGGTCCCACCAGTTTTCCTCCATCTCATCGGGATCGGGTGCCGAATCGGCACCGGCAACAGCGACACCGGCAGATTTTGCCTCCTGCTCCTCAATGGATGCCTCTCCTGTCGTTGCGGTTACCTCACCCGGCCGCTCGCCGGCGCTTGCAGTGCCCGGCAGCTGTTGCGTGAGGATATCCTTCAGGATTATTTTAAAATGCCGTGGCGGGGCCGCATCATGCCTTGATCTTTCTTGCACCCCAGATAATCAGCAGTGCGCCAAGCAGCGCAACGACAATGGACCCGATGATACCACCGGTCCCGGAAACACCTAACAGCGCCACAATATAGCCACCCAGCACACCACCCACCATACCGAAGATTACATCGCCAATCGTGCCGAAGGGTGAGGTGCCGCCCATGATGTTGCGCGCCAGTATGCCTGCCACAGCGCCAACTGCCAGCCATACGAGTAAGGTCCAGAGTGCCATGTGAATCTCCTTGTATATCGTGTATTTGAAACTGATACCGCAGCCGGGGGACGCCCGCGGACAAACCGTCAGATGCGATCCTTGTGATAGAGGAGATTATCCAGCCGGCATGTTGAATGTAATTGCGTCAGGCCAAGAAATTACAGAAGTTAACGTAATCCGGCGTTCCTGACGTGAAGCTGAGGCGGGGATCCAGCCCGAAAAAAAGCAACCACCGCCCAAACAATTATCCAGCATTCGACGTTTCAATGGAGTCTGACCCCATTGATTTCCCTTGAGCAGAATTTCTCTTAATATCAGGGAAAATTATGCTCTGCCCCCATTTATTCAAATGCTAGCCAGGCCATGGTGCACAACGGTGTCCTGGCATGAAAATATTGTGACATATTGGCTAAAAGGCGCTAAATGACCGTTTATTTGATTTATGATGGACTACCCATGAAACCAATCCTCACATTCTTGCTTTCCACCCTGTTTTGTTTATCCGCTTCGGTGGTCACCGCCGCTGAAAACGATGGCGATTATAAAATCTGGCAAAGTGCAACGCCCGCCACCGACGGCAGTGTGGAAAGTCTGGTCAAAGAGCTCAATGAGCTCATCGATAAAGCAGAACGCGCGCGCGCGGCGGACAATAATTTTCTTGTCGACCTGCGTGCCCTGGCGGACCGCTATGACTGGCCCTGGCAACAGGAAATCTTTCAACTGGATTTTATCGACGGCAATTATCAGCACCCGCTGCCCTGGAAAGTCACCTCGGGCGAGTTTCGCACCGAACGGGGTGTGGGTCTGTACAGCCGGGTGGATGCGGGAACGGCGGCTACCAGCCCGCCCAGAGATCAGGATCTGGCCAGTGCAGTGTTCGGCGCCATCCTGGATCAGGCGCTGAAGACGGACAAAAGTTCCAGCCAAACCAGCGAGGCGACTCACGCCAGCCTGCACCTCATGCGCCCTGTCAGCAATGCCTTTGCCGTGGATGCCGAAGTGGATGCCCGAGGTGCTGAAGGCCAG
>CAMYKJ010000150.1 GCA_947258945.1 uncultured Ectothiorhodospiraceae bacterium | reverse complement strand
GGTTTCGACTGGTACAGCCTGCAGTCGGAGGCCGGCAACCTGTCGCTGTTCTCGCAGCGGCGCATCATCGACCTGCGCCTGCCAACCGGCAAACCCGGCAAGGAGGGTGCGCAGGCGCTGCGTGACTTTGCGGAGCAGTTGCCCGAAGACACCCTGTTGCTGGTCACGGCCGGCAAGCTGGAACCCGCGGCACGCAAGAGCAAGTGGGTGCAGGCACTCGACGCCGCCGGCGTGGTGCTGTTCGTGTGGCCGCTCGATGCGCGGCAATTCAATGCCTGGGTCGAGGCGCGCATGCGCAAGCGCGGCCTGCTGCCGACGGCCGAGGCGGTCGGCATGCTGGCCGACCGGGTGGAGGGCAACCTGCTTGCCTGCGTGCAGGAGATCGACAAGCTCTACCTGCTGCAGGGGGAGGGCGAGGTCGATGCGGAGATGATCACCCGCCTGGTCGCCGACAGTGCCCGCTTCGATGTGTTCGGCCTGGTGGATGCGGCGCTGGCCGGCAGGGTCGCGCGCAGCGTCCGCATCCTGCAGGGGCTGCAGGGCGAGGGGGTGGCGCCACAGGTCGTCCTGTGGGCGCTGGCACGCGAGATTCGCCAGCTGGCGGCGATGTCGGCACAGGTGGCCGCCGGCCAGGCGGTTTCGGGCGTACTGGGCCGCTACCGGGTATGGCCCGGCCGCAAGACACTGGTCGGCACTGCGCTGAAGCGCCTGCGGCCGGCACAATGCAATGCCATGCTGCGCCGGTGTGCAGAGATCGACCGTATCAGCAAGGGGCGGGGTGCGGGCAACGCCTGGGACGAACTGTTACAATTAATCTGCGAGCTGGCGGGCAAACCGGTGCTGTCGGCGGCCTGACGCTGGCGGACCGGGCTCGAGTGAGCGTATTGCGACCGGATTAATAGTATTGCATTGCTATGAGTGTGAAAGCGGAATCCATTGAATTCAATGTCCCCGAGTACATGCAGGGGGTCGGGCGTCGTGCGCGTGCGGCCGCACGCGCCATTGGTCGTGCCGATTCCGGTATGAAGGATGCTGCACTCAGGGCCATTGCCACAGCGATCGAGGAGGCTGCCGCCACGCTGCAGGCCGAGAACGAAAAGGACCTCGCCGCCGGACGGGAGCACGGTCTCGATGCCGCCCTGCTCGACCGTCTCGAACTCAACGACGCGCGCATCGCCGCCATGGCCGAGGGTCTGCGCGAGATCGCCCTGTTGCCGGACCCCGTCGGCAGTATCTCGAACATGAGCTACCGGCCGTCCGGTATCCAGGTAGGACGCATGCGCGTGCCGCTGGGTGTCATCGGTATCATCTACGAATCGCGGCCGAACGTGACCGCCGATGCCGCCGGACTGTGCCTGAAGTCCGGCAATGCCGCCATCCTGCGCGGCGGTTCCGAGGCGCTGCATTCCAACCAGGCGATAGCAACATGCATTCATGCCGGGCTGACCGCGGCCGAATTGCCGGATGCTGCTGTCCAGGTGGTCGAGACCACGGATCGCGCGGCCGTGGGCGAACTGATCCGCATGCAGGAATTTGTCGACGTCATCGTACCGCGCGGCGGCAAGGGGCTGATCGAGCGAATCAGTGCAGAGGCGCGCGTGCCGGTGATCAAGCACCTGCATGGCGTCTGTCATACCTATATCGATGACCACGCGGACCTTGACAAGGCCATCCGCGTGGCGTTCAACGCCAAGACACAGCGTTACGGCACCTGCAACACCATGGAGACCCTGCTGGTGGCAAAGGGCATTGCCGCGCTGGTGCTGCCGCCGCTGGCGGAGTTGTACCGGGAAGAGGGCGTTGAACTGCGCGGCTGCGAGGCCACGCGCGCCATACTGGCGGACATCAACGCGGCAACCGAGGCCGACTGGGACGAGGAATACCTGGCACCCATCCTGTCGATCCGCGTGGTGGACGACCTCGACGGCGCCATGGACCACATCACGCGACACGGGTCGAACCATACCGACGTAATCATCACCGAATCACTGTCGCGTGCCCAGCGCTTCCTCCACGAGGTGGATTCCAGTTCGGTCATGGTGAATGCCTCCAGCCGCTTCGCGGACGGTTTCGAATACGGGCTCGGTGCGGAGATCGGCATCAGCACCGACAAGCTGCACGCGCGCGGCCCGGTCGGTCTGGAGGGACTGACCACGCAGAAATATATCGTCCTCGGCGATGGTCATATCAGAACATAAGGAATGGTTGATTCCCGGAAGGTAAACAATCCGTACCTTCTCCCTCCGGGAGAAGGCCAGGATGAGGGGGTATCAATAATAAATGCTTGTTGATCCCCTCTCCCTGACCCTCTCCCTGTGGGAGAGGGGACCGAATATTTACAGTTCCGGCTCTCCTTGCTGTCTACTGATTGCATGATCGGTATCCTCGGTGGCACATTCGACCCCGTACACTTCGGGCACCTGCGCCCGGCGCTGGATGTGAAACAGGCGCTCGACCTGGAAGAGGTCCGGCTCATGCCCTGTCACGTGCCGCCGCATCGTCCGCAGCCGCAGGCAAGTCCGCAACAGCGTACGCAAATGCTGCAGGCGGCTATCGAGGGCACGACGGGTTTCGTGGTAGACGCGCGCGAATACGATCGCGCCGGCCCTTCATATTCACTCGATACACTGGAGGCACTGCGCAAGGACCTGCCCGGCAAGACACTGTGTTTGCTGGTCGGGATGGATGCCTTTCGCGGACTGCCCGCGTGGCACCGCTGGCGGGAGTTGCTGGACCACTGCCACATCGTGGTCATGACGCGGCCGCTGGCGAAGTTCCCCGACAAGGGCGAATTCGCCGAATACATCCAGCGGCATCGCACCCGCGATGCCGGCATGCTGCACGCACGTACAGGCGGCCTGCTATGGTTCCAGGAAGTGACGCAACTGGAGATTTCCGGTACCCGGCTGCGCGCCATGCTCGCTGCCGGTGAACCCGCAGACTTTCTGTTGCCGGCGCGCGTGCTGGAAATGATTCACAATAACGGTTGGTACGGAAAAACAGATGCAGGAAAAACAGAAACAGGGCGGTGACGACACAGCCGCTGTCCAGGCCGATGAGCTGCTGGAAATTACGCTGGCGGCTCTGGAGGACATGAAGGCGGTCGACGTTCGGGTGATCGACGTGCGCGAATTGACCACGATAACCGATATCATGGTCGTCGCCAGCGGCACCTCAAACAACACGGCGTCGCGGCGCTGGGCGTGGAGGGCGACAAGGGCGCGGAATGGATCCTGGTCGATCTTGCCGATGTCGTCGTGCATGTCATGATGCCTGAAATACGGGCGTTCTACGCACTGGAAAAGCTGTGGTCGGTCGGCAGCGGCGAGCCGGCTCAGCAAGACGCCGAATCCTGACCGGCGGTACGCATGCGTATCCACCTGATTGCCGTCGGGACGCGCATGCCGGAGTGGGTCACCCGCGGGTACGGTGAATATGCGAAGCGCATGCCGCGCGAGTGTTCCCTGCAGCTGGTGGAAATACCGCCGGGCGATCGCCGCAAGTCGCGCACCAGGGAACAGGCCCGTCAGGAAGAGGGGCAGCGGATGCTTGCGGCCATCCCGCGCGACTGCGAGGTCATCGCGCTGGATGTGTCGGGCCGGGCATGCAGTACCGCGGCACTGGCCGGGCAACTGGCCGACTGGCTGGAATCGGGGCGTGACACGGTCCTGTTGATCGGCGGACCCGACGGTCTGGCACCGGCCTGCCTGGAACGGGCCAGCCGTCGCTGGTCGCTGTCGGAGCTGACCTTTCCGCACGCACTGGTACGCGTGATCGTCGCCGAGCAGTTGTATCGTGCCTGGACCCTTCACCAGGGCCATCCCTATCACCGTTCGTGATATCTTAGACCTGACAACGATAACCGGGACCTTTCAGGGATGGGAGACAGCACCGTGGTCTATCTCGCCTCGCGTTCGCCGCGCCGCCGGGAATTATTGCAGCAAATCGGTGTCAGTTTTGATGTCATCGATGTGGATATCGAGGAGTGCAGGTCGCAGGGTGAGGCCGCAGATGCCTACGTTGCGCGACTCGCGCTGGAGAAGGCGCGCGCCGGACGTGCTGCCCTGCCGGGAGACCGGGTGCTGCCGGTGCTGGGGGCCGATACCGCCGTCGTGGCCGGAGACCGTATCCTCGGCAAGCCGCACGACCGGGACGCCGCCGATGCCATGCTCGCACTGCTCTCCGGACGCACACACCGGGTGCTCACGGCCGTTGCGCTGGTCGCGGATGGCGAGGCGGTCAGGGTCAGTTCAAGTAACGTGACATTTCGCACGCTAACCGGGAGTGAGCGTGCGGCATACTGGGCCACAGGCGAGCCTGCAGACAAGGCCGGCGGGTATGCCATACAGGGGCTCGCCGCCGTCTTTATCAGCCGGATCGAGGGCAGTTACTCGGGGGTCATGGGGCTGCCCCTGTATGAAACTGCCGCCCTGTTGCAGGCATCCGGTATAAACATCATTTAATAACGGCCACGCAAACGGACGCGCATGAGCGAAGAAATCCTGATCAATGTGACACCCAGGGAAACACGTGTTGCCATGGTGGAAAACGGCGTGCTGCAGGAAATATTCATCGAGCGGGCAGCCCGCCGCGGTATCGTCGGTAATGTCTACAAGGGGCGGGTATGCCGCGTACTGCCGGGCATGCAGGCCGCGTTCGTGGATATCGGCCTGGAACGGGCGGCGTTCCTGCACGCGTCCGATGCCGGTTCGCGCAGTCTCGAGGGCGAGACAAACGGCAACGGCAGCCAGACCGACATCACCGAGCTGTTGCACGAGGGGCAGGAGATCTCTGTGCAGGTCATCAAGGACCCGCTGGGCACCAAGGGTGCCCGACTGACCACGCAAATAACCATACCTTCACGTTATCTGGTGCTGATACCCGA
>CAMYKJ010000149.1 GCA_947258945.1 uncultured Ectothiorhodospiraceae bacterium | reverse complement strand
GACCAGGACCACGGCCATGGGGCCGCTGTCGGTGTCGAAAAATGCCACCAGCCGCTCGTTGCGCGTGAACAGGCGCTCGATCGCCCGGGTCGTATGCGGTGCAACGCTGTAGAGCCGGCCCGGCACATAGACGGTTTCCGCAAGGCGGCCGGTGCAGGGCATATGGATGCGGTGATAGTCGCGCGGTGACAGATAGAGGGTCGCAAACTGCCCGTTGGCGAAGCGCGCGGCATGTTCGTCGTCGCCACCGACCAGGCTGGTCAGTGAATAATCATGTCCCTTGGCCTGCAGGATCCGGTCCCCGTCGATGCGGCCACAGGCGCTGACACGGCCATCCACCGGGCAGGCGATGGCATGCGGATCGGACGGCGGCGGCCGTGCGCCCTCGCGGAGTGCGCGGGTAAAGAAGGCATTGAAGTCGGCATAGTCTGCCGCGGGCCGTTCAGCCTCGGACATATCGACATCGAACAGGCGGATGAATCGCCTGATCAGGAAGTTTTTCCACCCGGAGGCCTGCCAGCGGGTCGCCTGCCGGACCAGCCGCGACAGCAACTGGTGGGGCAGCAGCACCAGCGGCCAGGACTTCAGATGGTCCAGCAGACTTGTGTCTGTGTGTGACATGCAGCGGAGGTGGATGCCTGAGCGGGATTACGGGTGTTGGTCAACGGTCATGCGGGCCACCGGTGCGTTGACGGCCAGGCATGCTCCGTCTCTGATCTGCAGCAGCAGCTCGACGGTATCGCCGGCGACCAGCGGCCGAACCGGGTTGAACAGCATCAGGTGGTAACCGCCCGGCTCGAGGACAAACGACTCACCGGCCGGTATTTCAAGCTGTCGGGCAGACAGCATGCGTGCCACGCCGTTTTCCATAACAGTCCGGTGGATTTCAACGGAACTGAAATCATCGGCAGAAACGCCGCTAACGGTCGCGTGTGCCACGCCCCGGTTGGTGATCTTCAGGTACCCGGCGAGTACCGTGGTACCGGGCGGTGCCTCGCGGATCCAGGCGTCGCTGACCACGAGGTCCATCTCTGCGCGGGCCGGTAATACGGGTATCAGCACACACAGCAGGGCCACCAGCAACCCGGTGCGGGATCGCAGATGACTCACCGGTAGGCCCTTGCCATCATTCTGAAATCGCCAGCCATGGCATCGGCGGTCAGCGGCGGTGAAAACACCGCATGGTAGTTGCCGTCCGGATCGAACAGGATTACGCTGGCGGTGTGGTCGACCAGGTAACCGGCCGCATTGTCCGCATCATTGACCCGCATGAACATGATACCCAGCTGTTTGGTCAGCTGCTGCAGGGCGGTTTCGCTGCCGGTAACGCCGATAAAATTACCGTTGAAGTAGGTGACGAATTGCCCGAGTTTTTCAGGAGTGTCGCGTTCGGGATCGACGGTGACCATGACGAAGCGGATGTTTTCACCGGCATCCTGCAGGCGCCGGGCCACGCTGTTCAGTACCGACATGGTTGTCGGGCACACGTCCGGGCAATGCGTGTAGCCGAAAAACAGGAATGACCAGTGACCGGCCAGCGTCGCGTTGTCGAATACATTGCCATTATGATCGAGCAGGCTGAATGCCTGTATCGGGCGCGCCGCCGGGAACCGTGTTGCGGCCAGCGGATCGGCGCCGGAGTCGTGCTTCGTCAACAGCCTGGCTGCCCATATGCCGGCGCCCATGGCCAGTGCGCCGATAATGATGCCGGGTATCAGTTTGGTGCGAATGAAGGAGTTCCGCTGTTGCATGGCCCGGGATTATTCCACAGAGATGCCGTCAATTCACCTTGCAGGTGGTCATGCCGGGTTGATCAATGAGTGATTCGATGACCATACGAGACCTGATTGCCTGGGGTGCCGGGCAGTTCGAGGCGCACGGACTGGCATACGGACACGGTACCGACAATGCCCTGGATGAATCCGCCGCGCTGGTGCTGCATGCCCTGGATATCGGTTACGACCAGCCGGACAGCGTCCTGGACACGGTGCCCGACAGGCGCGACCTCGAGCGTGCCAGGGCGCTGTTGCAGGCGCGGGTGTCGACCCGCAAGCCGGCCGCCTACCTGGTCAACGAGGCCTGGTTTGCCGGGATGCCGTTTTATGTGGATGAACGGGTGCTGGTGCCACGCTCGCCCGTCGCGGAGCTGATCGAAGCGCGTTTTATGCCCTGGATCGACCCTGACAGGGTGGGGGCCATACTCGATCTGTGTACCGGCAGTGGCTGTATCGGCATCGCCTGTGCCCGGGCGTTTCCCGCCGCAACGGTCACGGCGACCGATATCTCGGCCGCGGCACTGGCCGTGGCCGCAGGCAATGTACGGCGGCATAATATGACCGGGCGCGTGCGTCTGGTCGAGGCGGACCTGTTCAGCGGGCTCGGGCCGGACCGTTACGACATCATCGTTGCGAATCCGCCGTATGTGCCGCTCGATGAGTACGCCGGCCTGGCAGCGGAGTTTCTTCACGAGCCCGGTATCGGTCTGGCGGCCGGTGCCGACGGTCTGGATATCGTCGTCAGGATCCTCCGCGATGCAGCGGATTTCCTCAATCCGGGCGGCATCCTGGTGGTCGAGGTCGGTTACACCAGGGAGATATTGATTGAACGGTATCCCTCGATACCCTTCATATGGCTCGATTTTGAACATGGCGGTGACGGGGTATTGCTGCTCGATCACGGGCAGCTGATCGCACACCGTGCCGGGTTCGAGGCGGTGGCCGCCGGGCGCGGCGCTGCCGGCGATTGAGACGGAGAGTACGTACAATGGGCAGCAGGCCAAAAACCGGTGAACAGTATGCCGCGCTGGTGCAGCAGGCAATCGACGAGCTGGAAGATATTATCGAGGCGTCGAATTTCGACATCGACGAGATCGATACCAACCTGGAATATGTGGAGGTGCTGTTGCGGGAGTTGCGCACGATGCGCGAGTCAATGCGCGATGGCAGCTACCAGTTTGGACGCCGGGACCTGCCCATGATGCGCGTGGTAAAGCAGCACTCGGAAGCGGACCTGCCTTGTATACGGATGTTTTATGACATCAACCAGACCCACCTGCTGGGCCTGGATGTCGACGGGGACTGATTTCGTCCCTGCTTACTTGTCGGGCCGGTATATCAGTCCTGGCCGAATCAGCAGCTCGTCCTTGCTCAGCTGGCTCAGCGGAAATTCGCCGTCGATGTTTTCCGCGATGCGATCGAATACATAGGTGCCGTCGCGCGTCGTGATCTTTTCTGCTATCGGATGCCCGAGGAAATTGCCAACCTGGTTCCCTTTGGCTGCAAGCGAGTGTGACACAATGGATCTCCCTGTTCGTAAATAGGCCTACAGGGAGCCTATCGGTCGCATGGCGTTCTCCTTTAGCAGCCGGCCCCGGGTGAAAAGGCGACGCCGCTCACAGTGTTGCATTTGCGCGGCGAGTGACTCCGGTGGTGCAACAAGCAGGCCGTAATGGTTACAATAACGGGATGTCCGGGAA
>CAMYKJ010000148.1 GCA_947258945.1 uncultured Ectothiorhodospiraceae bacterium | reverse complement strand
GCCCTGGCCGCCGTCGCCTACCGCGTGGGCTCCACCACGCTGCAGGACCTGGCGGGACTGGGACGACGCATGCCATGGACCATGTTCGCCATCGTGGTGGGTGGGCTCAGCCTGATCGGCGTGCCGTCCACCGTGGGATTCGTCAGCAAGTGGTACCTGGTGCTGGCGGCACTCGAACAGGGGCTGTGGCCTGTCGCCCTGCTGATTCTGCTGGGTTCCCTCATGGCGGTGGTCTATGTGTGGAAGCTGGTGGAGGCGGCCTACCTGACTGAACCGCAGAGCGATGTGGCGGTGCAGGAGGCACCGCTGTCCCTGCTGGCGCCGCTGTGGGTGCTGGTGATCGCCAACATCTACTTCGGCGTGCAGACCGAGGTCAGCGTCGGCCTGGCCCGCCAGGCTGCCGCGGTGCTCACCGGAGGTGGCGGGTGAACAGCATGCAACTGCTGGCCGTCATCCCTCTGGTGCCGCTGCTGGCGGTGCCTGCCATCGTGGCGACGGCCCGCTGGCCCAACGTGCGCGAGGCCGCATCCGTGCTGACCGGGGTGCTGCTGTTCGGGCTGGTGGTGACGCTGGTCGGACAGGTGGATCCGCAGGCGGCGCCGACCTTCGTGCTGGCCGAGCCCCTCCCGGGACTGGCCCTGGCGCTGTCGCCGGAACCGCTGGGCATGCTGTTCGCCCTGGTGGCGAGCTTCCTGTGGCCGGTGACGACGGTTTACGCCATCGGGTACATGCGGGCCCACCACGAGGAGAACCAGACCCGTTTCTATGTCGCCTTCGCCGCCTCCATCGCGGCGACCATGGGCATCGCGCTGTCGGCCAACATGCTGACGCTGTTCCTGTTCTACGAGCTGCTGACCCTGGCGACCTACCCGCTGGTCACCCACGCCGGCGACGATAACGCACGCCGCGGCGGCCGCGTCTACCTGGGGCTGTTGTTGAGCACCTCCATCTTCTTCCTGCTGCTGGCCATGATCTGGACCTGGCTGCTGACCGGCACCCTGACGTTCACGGCCGGCGGCGTGTTCGGCGCGTCCGTCGATCCGACCATTCTCAGCGTGCTGCTGGTGCTCTACGTGTTCGGCACCGGCAAGGCCGCGATGATGCCCTTCCATCGCTGGCTGCCGGCGGCCATGGTTGCCCCGACCCCGGTGTCGGCCCTGCTGCACGCGGTGGCCGTGGTCAAGGCCGGGGTGTTCACCATCCTCAAGGTGGTGGTCTATCTGTTCGGCATCGATCTGATCGGCCAGCTGGCCGTGGCCGACTGGCTGGCGGCCATGGCGGCCCTGACCATCCTGCTGGCCTCGCTGGTGGCGATGACCCGCGACAACCTGAAGGCACGGCTGGCCTATTCCACCATCAGCCAGCTCGGCTACATCACCCTCGGCGCCATGCTGGGCGTGGCTGCCGGCGTGGTGGGGGGCGGCATGCACATCGTCATGCACGCCTTCGGCAAAATCACGCTGTTCTTCTGCGCCGGGGCCATCCTGGTGGCGGTACACAAGAGCCGGGTAAGCGAACTCAATGGCCTGGGCCGGCGCATGCCGCTGACCATGCTGGCGTTCCTGATCGGGGCCCTGTCCATCGTTGGCCTGCCGCCGTTTGGCGGGACGTGGAGCAAGTGGCTGCTGGTGCAGGGCACCCTGGACACCGGCATGTGGATGCTGACCGCCACCCTGCTGGTCAGCTCGCTGCTCAACATCATGTACCTCGTGGTCATCCCGGTGCGTGCTTTCTTTGCCAGGCCCGCGGGTGATGATCGGGGGGGGCTGCAAGAGGCGCCGATCGCCAGTCTGCTGGCCATCGGCGTGGCAGTACTCGGCTGCATCGTGCTGTTCTTCACGCCTGACCCGATCTATCAAATGATGGAAGGGATATTTCGATGAGTGACGACAAACAGAAAACCTACCTGTTCGACAACCCGCGTAACGTGCGCCGGGTGGTGGTTGCCCTGGTGGCGGCCTGCGTGATCCTGGCAGGCCTGGACCTGGTGGTGCACCGTCACGTGTCTCATCCGTGGGAGGCCATGTTCGGCTTTTATGCCGTCTACGGCTTTGTCGCCTGCGTGTTGCTGGTGCTGCTGGCGAAGGAGATGCGCAAGCTGCTCATTCGCAAGGAGGACTACTACGACGAGGCGCCGCCGACCGACAACCCGCCGTCCGGGGAGGATCCAGGTGCTTGAGTCCTGGCCCGCCTTACCGCTGTTAATCGGCGCCGTCCTGGTCGCGTTCAGCCGCGGCCCGGTGCGTGCGCTGGTCATGCTGGCCGCCCCGCTGGCGGGTGCCTGGGGTGTGTACCAGCTCGAGCCCGGCACCGTCATCGAGTTCCAGATGATGGGTCTGCAGCTGACACCGGTGCGGGTGGATGCGCTGTCCATCCTGTTCGGTTACCTGTTCCACCTGGCGGCGTTCATCGGCGTCATCTATTCGCTGCATCTCAAGGACCCGATGCAGGACGTGGCCGCGCTGGCCTACGCCGGAAGCGCGGTGGGCGCCGTGTTTGCGGGGGACCTGCTGACCCTGTTCGTCTTCTGGGAGTTGCTGGCCGTCACCTCGGTGTTCCTGGTGTTGGCACGCCGCAGCGAGCGCTCGCTGGCCACCGGTATGCGTTACCTGGTGATGCAGGTGGGCTCAGGGGTGCTGCTGCTGGCCGGCGCCATCTGGTATGCCAGTGCCGGCAACGGCCTGGGCTTCGATTACATCGGCCTGGACGCGCCCGGCGGCTGGCTGATCTTCCTCGCCTTCGGCATCAAGGCGGCCTTCCCGCTGCTGCATGGCTGGCTGACCGATGCCTATCCGGAGGCCACGCCGACCGGCACCGTGTTCCTCACTGGCTTCACCACCAAGGTGGCCATCTACTCTTTGGCGCGGGGCTTTCCCGGCACCGAACTGCTGGTCCCGATCGGCACCCTGATGACCTGCTTCCCGATCTTCTTTGCCGTTATCGAGAACGATCTGCGACGGGTGCTGGCCTACAGCATGATCAACCAGCTGGGCTTCATGGTGGTCGGCATCGGCATCGGCACCCAGCTCGCGCTCAACGGTGCCGTCGCCCACGCCTTCAACGACGTCATCTTCAAGGGGCTGTTGATGATGAGCATGGGGGCGGTGCTGCATGTGACCGGCGAGATGCGCGGCTCCGAACTCGGCGGCCTGTACAAGAAGATGCCGAAGACCGCCATCCTGTGCATGGTGGGGGCAGCATCCATCTCGGCCTTCCCCCTGTTCAGCGGTTTTGTCAGCAAATCCATGGTGGTTGCCGCGGCCATCCAGGAGGGGCACACCGTGGTGTGGCTGGCGTTGCTGTTCGCCTCCGCCGGCGTGTTCCACCATGCCGGCATCAAGATCCCGTTCTTTGCCTTCTTCGCCCATGATTCGCGCCACGTTGCCAGCCCTTCGATGCCACCCACGTGCTGGCGCAGATGCAGCTTCTGGCCCTGTCGGCGCTGGCCTTCACCTGGCTCAAGCTGGCCAACATCTATCCGCCGGAGCTCAAGTCAGTGCACCTGGATGTGGACTGGTTGTATCGCCGCGTGGCACCGCAAGCGATGCGCTCGGCGCTGGCCCGGCTTGCCCCGATCGACCAAACCCTGCGCGAGAAGGGCATGGGGCTGGTAGCTGCGGGCCTGCGCGGGCTGGCCCGGCATCATGGCTCCTACGGCGTGCTGGCGCGCAGCTGGCCGACGGGCAGCATGGTGATCTGGGTGGCCGTGATGCTGGGGTTATCATTGGTGCTGTACTACGCCTGAAACGCACTCTGTAAAGTGTTTGCCCGGCTTCTGACATCGACCGGTTCCGACGCCAGGCGGAATATCGGGCCTTTGCCCAGAGCGGGGCTGCAAGGTGTGTCATGGGTATGCCCCATTATCCGCACTGATATTTATGTCAAAAAAAATGACTTGAATTCGCGGTTGAAGGTGTCAGAGCACATTTTATGCTTCCTAAGACCCTTATTACTTTTTAGCCACCAGTTATCTATGATTATTATAAATTTCTTGCGCGGATGAAATGGCAAAGTGAGCAGATACAGCTCTTCCACAGTGCAGAAAAGGTGGTCAATGATTCTCCAACAGATATAAATCCGTTAAATAAAGTTATGCATAAAATCACTGGAAGTAGCAGTATTTCTGGGTTACTGCTGGGTGGCGTTGCAGCATTTTCGAGGGTGATCCATCCTCTCAAGAAATGGAGTCTCCGGTAAAGCCGGGGCGGTTAAGTGCACGCTGACTATTCAGTGAGTGGGATTCTTTGAGGGCTACGAAAGGCCATCTTGGCTAACATGTACTTGATACCACCTTGGTACCACGATGTAGGTCATGGCGGCCAGCAGGAACAGGAACAGCTCGGCGAACTCGAGCAGGTTGTGCCAACTCGAGCAGGTTGTGCCGCACCGCCTGCTCGGCGGTATGGGTGTCTCCATGCTGTGCGTAGACCAGTGCCACCAGGGCCCAGATGATGCCGGCAGCGACTATCACCGGTTTGGACTTGCGCAGGTGCAGGTATTCCTCGGCGATCACCAGGCTGTAGGCGAGGAAGAAGATTGCCAGGGCGATGAAGCCGGCCCAGTGGCGGGTGAAGTCCATTATTTCACCGCTGTCTGCGGCAACGGCAGTCAGCGGGCAGGTGATCGCCAACAGCATGATCAGGAGTCGTGTCATGGGCATCATGATGCTTAACCTCGGTTTCCCGGTATTCAGTGGATTTTGGATTGCAGGCAACATCGTTATGTACCTGGGTAATTCGACCATGCTGGCCGCGTCAGCAGCACGCTGCAAGCGGTTGACCAGCAAGCGGGGAACTCTACGCAGGGGGCTCTGATTGCAACTCAGTTGTCAACCTGGCTGCGCGAGCCGGGCAGTGACCACCTAGATCACGAGATACTCAACCCGACCGGTGAGCACGTTATCGCGGATGATGCGGAAGGGGGTGGTATCCGGCTGGTAGACAAAAAAGCAGAAGTTGAAGAAGCCGAGCGTGCCCCAGCCATCTGCGCCGGGCGCGAAGCCCGGGCTGCCCGGGGGCGGGCTGGTGAGGATATCGGTCCAGATCGCGGCACAGGCCGGGTTGGTCATGGGCGGTCCACCCGTGCCATTCGGCCAGCCGGTGGTACTGGTGCCGACCGAACTGCTGCCACGGGCCTGCCACTCGGCCTGGATGAGGTTGACGGCACTGCTGAAGCCGCCATGGGTAGCCCTCGCCGTCGCGTGGTGGGCCTGTTCGGTGAGATCGATGAACCTGGGAATGGCGATCGACGCAAGGATACCGAGGATCGCGATGACGAATACCGCCTCGATCAGGGTAAAGCCTCCGTGCCTTGTCTGCCATCCTGACATCGTCCAGATCCGTCTGTCCGTGAGATGACCGGATATCGGCCAAGGCATTGTTTATCTTCAGCCTGGCCACCCATCCGGCCGGGCCGATCCCGGCTGGTGTTCAACTGTGCAAGGCAACAAATGCTGTCATGAACAGCCTCGCTGGCCGGCCTGCGGAGCACTGCGCGCTGCATTCCCGTACATATACCATTATTGTACAAAACATGTACACATGATATGTTGTCTTCAGTACACGCAGCGGGAGAAATTTCGTGAGTCCCCAGTCCCATGCCAGGCCCGACCCTGCGCAGCCAGCGCGCCCGGTGGTCTTCTTCGATGGTGCCTGCCCGCTTTGTCGCCGGGAAATTGCCCATTATCGCCGTGTCGACAGGACCGGGCGAGTGCGCTGGATAGACGCGGCCAGTGATACCGGGGCGCTCGCTGTGTACGGCCTCTCCCGCGAACAGGCCATGGCGGAGCTGCATGTGCAGGACGGGGCAGGGCGCTGGCATCGGGGCATCGACGCCTTCGTGGTCATCTGGTCCAGCCTGCCGGCTTACCGGTGGCTGGCGCGTGTGGCATCTGTCCCTGGACTGCACCAGGTCCTGTCATTTGCCTACCGCCACTTCGCGCGCTGGCGCTACCGGCGGCGCTGCGGCACGAACGGTTGTACAAGCACGCAATCGAACCACGTGCGCTGATGCGTGTTTACACGCTGCAGCGCGAACAGTGGGTGGCCGAGCCGCTGGAGCGGGTCTTCCCGTTTTTCTCCGACCCCGGGAACCTTGCCCTGATTACGCCGCGAAGTCTTGGTTTCCGGCTGCTGACGCCATGTCCGGTCAACATGGAAAAGGGGCGCATTATCGATTACACCATCCGCCTGCTGGGGCTGCGCGTGCGCTGGCGCACGCTGATAACCCGCTACGATCCACTACGGTGTTTTGTGGACGAACAGCTGTCCGGACCCTACTCCTTCTGGCACCA
>CAMYKJ010000147.1 GCA_947258945.1 uncultured Ectothiorhodospiraceae bacterium | reverse complement strand
TTTCTGCGCTCGGCCGCCATGCGGGCCGACTGTTCACTGATGGCGCGGAAGCGTTCCGGCGTGGGACCCGGGATAACCGGCGCGGAGTGCAGCTCGATGCGTCCCGCATCCTGCACCCGGTCGGGCGGCACCGATTCACTGAAGTGGGTCACACCCTCGCTGTCGGTCCAGGTATAGGCCTGGCCGGCAGTCGCCGGTGCGGCGATCACAAGCAGCGCAAGGGCGGGCAATAGTGGTTTGCGGGTATTCATCGGCCGGCTGTTCCTGTCTCCTGGGACTGTCAGGGAGGTTATCGGTTCCTGTCCTCTCATCATAACGTATCACTGCAAAAGCCTGCCCGTCGTACGTCCTGTATGAATATAAATATATAAAAATCAGCATGATATAGATCGATCTCGGCCTGACAGGAAGCCGGGGGAGCCGTGGCCCGGCTAAAGACGGTTTCCGCCGCGGCCGATACGCACCTGGAGAGCACGCTGAACCGGCGCACAAACCAAGGGGGCGTATCGATGGCTGTTGTGACCCAGGATGATGTACTGAAGAAGAAACCGCGCAAGCGGGGCCGCAAGAAGGGCATGGCTGCCCTGAAAAAACTGCGTCGGGCGCTGGCGCGCCGCGAACTCGAGATCATGCGCGAGGACGAGGAGCTGAAAGAACAGCTCTACGACGTGTTTGCCGACGAGGATGATGTTCCGCATACCGGTTGACACCCCGCCGTCCTGCAATCTTCATGGCCGCTACCTGCGGCCAGTTAAAAAACCTTCCTTTTCCCGTTACGGTAACCCGTTGCCGGGTACCCGTCCATGACGAATGCAGCGCTCAATATCCAGTGTGATATCCCGGTCCGTCAGACCGGCCTTTTATCGGTTGCCTAACTGATCCAGCTCTGCAGCGCGGCGATGATCTTTTCCGCCTGGTCCTTGCTGGAGATATTGAACTTGGACTTGTCCTGGTAACGGAAGATGATGGTCGACCAGGCACCCTTGGTCAGGACCTGCTTGTCGAGTTCCTTGACGGTCTCGATGCCGTCTTCCACGTAGGTTACTGTGAGTTCTTCTACATCGGTAGCCATGGGGCTCTCCATTGGATTCACGGGTGCGCCGCCGGTGCGGGCAATGTCGACGTGCATGATACGGATTTCTCGCGTTGCCGGTAGCCCTGCAAACAACAGATTGATTTTCAAGGTATCATCACCGATCGTGAGACCCGTCACTGCAGCGCATGCCTGATTACCGCACAGCCCCCCTGGCCAGTCCGGGCATGCCGCCCGGCATACCCTACATTATCGCCAACGAGGCGGCCGAGCGTTTCAGCTTCTATGGCATGCGCGCAATACTGATCGTGTTCATGACCCAGTACCTGGTCAGCAACAACGGCGTGCTGGACGTCATGCCGGAGGACGAGGCCAAGGGCTGGTTTCACCTGTTCGTCTCGGCGGTTTACCTCACGCCGCTGCTCGGTGCACTGGTGGCCGATGGCCTGCTCGGCAAGTACCGCACCATCATCCTGCTGTCGCTGGTGTATTGTGCCGGCCATTTCTCGCTCGCCGTCGAGGATACGCGGATCGGCCTGGCAATCGGGCTGGGCCTGATTGCGCTCGGTGCGGGCGGCATCAAGCCGTGTGTGTCATCCCACCTCGGCGACCAGTTCGGGGCGACCAGTCAGGGGCTGCTTGGCCGTGCCTTCGCCTGGTTCTATTTTGCCATCAACCTGGGCGCGTTCGTGTCCACCCTGGCGACGCCCTGGCTGCTTGTGCAGTACGGTGCCTCCGTCGCCTTTGCCGTGCCCGGCGTGCTGATGCTGATTGCCACGCTGACCTTCCGGGCGGGTCGCCACCGGTTCGTCCATATTCCGCCCGGTGGCCGGCATTTCGTGCGGGAAGCGCTGAGCCGGGTCGGGCTGGGTGCGCTTGGCCGTCTGGCGGTACTGTACCTGTTCGTTGCCGTGTTCTGGGCACTGTTCGACCAGACGGCCTCCTCCTGGGTGCTGCAGGCGCAGCATATGGACCGGGTGGTTGCCGGGGTCGAGGTGTTGCCGGCACAGATCCAGGCGGCCAATCCGCTGCTGGTGATGCTGCTGATTCCGCTGTTCGCCTACCGTGTGTATCCGGCGATCGACCGCGTGTTTCCGCTGACGCCGCTGCGCAAGATCGGTATCGGCCTGTTCCTGACGGCCGCCGCCTTTGTCATACCCACACTCATACAGCTGTCGATCGATAACGGCGGTGCACCCTCCATCGGCTGGCAGCTGCTGGCCTACGTGGTGCTGACCGCGGGCGAGGTGATGGTATCGATCACCTGCCTGGAGTTTTCCTACACCCAGGCGCCACGGGCGATGAAGTCATTTGTGATGGCGTTCTTCATGTTGTCGATCTCGCTCGGCAACCTGTTCACCAGCGCGGTGAATTTCTTCATCAATAATCCGGACGGCAGCAGCCGGCTGGCCGGCGCGGACTATTTTCTGTTTTTCACCCTGCTGATGCTGATCACGGCGGTCCTGTACGTAGTCATGGCACGCTTCTACAGGGGGCGGACCTGGCTGCACGATGAGCGGCCCGACGGTGCGTGAACCCGTGAAAGTCCTGCTGCTGTCCGCCTATGATGCCCACAGCCACCGCCGCTGGCGGCATGGCCTGGTGGCGGCCTTCCCGGACTGGGACTGGACGGTACTGGCCCTGCCGCCACGCCACTTCAGCTGGCGCGTGCGCGGCAACAGCCTGAGCTGGGCGTTCGGCGAACGCCACACGCTGGAGCAGTCCTACGATGTCATTATCGCGACCTCCATGACCGACCTGTCTGCGCTGAAAGGCATGGTCCCGTCGCTGGCCATGATCCCGTCGCTGCTGTACTGCCACGAAAACCAGTTTGCCTACCCGCACCAGCCGGAGCGCGTGCAGCGCAATGAACCCGGGATCACCGGTCTGTATGCCATGCTGGCGGCCGACCGGGTACTGTTCAACTCGGACTACAACCGTACCAGCCTGCTGGACGGTGCACGTGCAGTGCTTGCACAGATGCCGGACGCCGTGCCGCCGGGCGTGGTTGATCAGCTGGCGGACAGGACCACGGTGCTGCCGGTGCCGCTGGAGGACGACTGGTTCGAAGCGCCTCCCCGGCGCAACGGGCCGTTTACCCTGCTGTGGAACCATCGCTGGGAATTCGACAAGGCACCGGAGCGACTGCTTGCGGCGCTGTTGAAATTCAGGGGTGCCGGTGCGGAATTCCGTGTGCACGTGGCAGGTCAGCAGTTCCGCCAGCGACCGGCCGTGTTCGCCGACCTGCACGAGAAGCTCGGTGACTGTATCGGGCAATGGGGTTTCGTCGAGGCGGCAGCGGACTACGCGCAGTTGCTGCGCGAGTCCCACGTGGTGCTGTCGACCGCGCTGCACGAGTTCCAGGGCCTGGCAGTGCTGGAGGCGGCGGCCTGTGGCTGTGTACCGCTGGTGCCCGACCGTCTTGCCTACCCGGAGCTGTTTCCGGCTGCCTGTCGCTATCCTTCATTCCCGGATGAGCCGGCCCGCGAGGGCGAGGTCATCGCCGATGCCCTGCTGGGCCTGTATGAGCAGTACCGGCAGGGCGCACTGCCGGCGGCGCCGGACGTCTCGGTACTGGCCTGGTCGAAACTGGCGCGAACCTATGAAAACGAGATCCGGTCTGTAGTCACGAGGGCCGGTGAAATGCAATGATGGACCCATAGTCATGGCAAACAGCAAGGAACAATTACACGGCAGCCGCGCTGCAAACCGGCCGCTCCCGCCCGCCCTGCGCCTGATGCGTTTCCTGTTCGGCCGCATGGGCGGGGTGTTCCCCCGTCTGCTCGGTCGCTGGGCATTTCGTCTCTGGTTTCGTACCCGCCGTTTTCCGGAATCGGCCGCCGGCAAGCGCGCCGCGCGTGAAGCGGAGCGCGAAATCCTGCCGGTCAACAAAATACCGGTGGCCGTCTATCGCTGGGGTGAAAGCGGACCGGTTGTCCTGTTCGTGCACGGTTGGTCCGGCCGCGGCAGCCAGGTGGCGGCATTCGTCGAGCCACTGGTGGATACCGGTTACCAGGTGATGGCAGTGGACCTGCCCGGGCACGGCGAGACGCCCGGCAACAGCACCAACATTCTCGAGTGCGCCGGCGTGATCCGCGAGTTCGAGAATAAATACGGACCCCTGCACGCGGCGATCACGCATTCCTTCGGTGGCATGGTGCTGGCCTATGCCCTGAAGCATGGCGTCGGGCTCGAACGCGCCGTGATCATCAGTGCGCCGTCCGATATCGACTTCCTGCTGGAGAGTTTTGCCAGCACCCTGTGCATGCATCCTGGTTTCGATGACGACGCTGCCGAAGAGGACTTTGCTGAGCGGATCTCGCTGATCAACAACGTCGGGCACCTCGATGTCCCGGCACTGGTGGTTCACGACGGGCAGGACACCAGTGTGCCGTTCACTCAAGGTCAGCGTATTGCGGCAACCTGGCCGGGTGCCCGGCTTATGAAGACCGGCGGACTCGGCCATGGACGTATCCTGCGCGATAAAGAGGTGATAGAGACTGTTATCCGGTTTATTTCGATCTAAACTGTGGTTCATATACTGCGAATATGAGAAATCTACCCGAAGCAAAAGTATGGCAGTAGGAGCATTCTGCGCGTGCGGGAATGACGGCCAGATTTTGTGGCTGCAAGCCAGACTCAGCGGAGGCAGGCAGCACTTCAAGAGTGAATGAATTAAACTGATAGTATGCGCCTTTATCTCGCACAACACGGCCTGGCGGTCGACAAGCAGGATGACCCGGCGCGCCCCCTGAGCGAGGCGGGCGTGCACGATGTCGGGCATGTGTTGCGCGGGTCTGGCACAGCGGCAAGTTGCGCGCAGAGCAAACGGCGACACTGTTGGCAAAACAGGTTTTGCCGAACGGTCAACCGGAGGCGACCGACGGCATTGCACCGAACGATTCCGTGGAAGAATTTATTGCCGATATCGACGTTTGGCAGGAGGACACGCTGGTCGTCGGGCACCTGCCGTTTATGGCGCGCCTGGTGTCGCGCCTGGTGACGGGTGAAGCGGAGCGGGAATGTGTCCGCTATACGCCGGGCAGTATCGTGTGCCTCGAGCGCGAGGCGCCCGAACAGTGGGTACTGGCATGGATGTTGCGGCCCGAGCTGCAGGGCGGCGGGTCGCAGGCATGAGCCTGCGCGGGATCGTGCCGCCGGACCCGGAAACGGGCGTTTCACAGGAGCGCTTTGCCGTGATCTTCACGCCCCGCCAGAGTCGCAAACGGTTTCCGGCCGGTTGTGTCGAAGTGTTTGCCAGCCGGGAAGAGGCGCTGGCCGCGGCCGATCCCGGCAACAAACGACATGCCGCACGCGTAGTGGGGCCTTCGAAGTCATCCGAGGGCCAGTTTATCTATTACCTGCTTGACTGGCTGTAAAATCCATTCGCCGCACACGATATCGATATTCTTGCGGGATTGACGGGTGTCCCGGTTCGGCCGGAACCGGAGACTGGAACGGTAATGTGGTGCGGGCGCCTGGGTGAGGTGCCGGAATGTGCGACCTGACTCCCTTGACGGGTCAGGACCGTTTATGTGTCGGGACAACGAGGACCGGGATACGGGATTTATGAAGGATCCCTTTGCTTACGCTACCCACGACAAGTTGATACATCGCGCCTCGTCCATGAGAGCCTACAACAATCATGTCTGCACCCACGTCCGAGGCCTCCTTGAGAATTGTTTCTACAGTTGCGCCATGCACGAGAAGGGCCGTTGTTTCCACGCCTGACTTGCGCAATCGATCTGCAATCTCCTGAATCTGGCAATGCTCGTCGTGGAATTTCTTTGCCAGTGATTCCCGGGCCGCTCGTGGATCCACCCTGAATTCAAGTGTATCCGGCTCAGGCACGGCATTATGCAGGATCCATACCTTTGCTGGAATTTCTTTGGCTATTTCCTCGACCTTCTTCACAATTTTTTCTGTGGATGCAGAAAGGTCTACTGCGACCAGAAGCTTCATGTTTTCTCTCCTTCAGTTTTCCATCATGATATCAACTGTGTCGGTTTGATCCGTCGGCCGGTCAGGTCAGTAAAGAGTGGCGCATGACTGGCGGTCCCTGCATCGGTATGAATGCTCAACAGGTTCCATGCCGGCGTCTATTCGGCAGGGATTGCGAATATCACAATAAAAGTCAGAATGGTTGCCACTGTGGCAAAACTCGCCTGGTGCAGGCGGCGGGCCAGG
>CAMYKJ010000146.1 GCA_947258945.1 uncultured Ectothiorhodospiraceae bacterium | reverse complement strand
CTGACCCGGAATACGCGGGTCCAGATGGATCGAGCGAAAAGGGCCGGACGGAGGCGGTGCAGATACGATCGACCACTCATCCGAGTAGGAATATTGCGGCCCGGACTCAGCCATACCACTGAGGGGAGCCGCCGTGGCGAGCACCAGCAGCATCAGGTTGCCAACAGGTTTAATGTTCTGCCAAGTCATCATGGTGTTGTTTCCCGGGTCGTTAGCCGAAGTGCACAGATGCGTGCTGTTAGGTTAGGTCCTGTTTCAGGCGAATACCCCGGCGTTTTCTGCCAACGGTATCAGTGGTTTCATCATCTTCCTGCTCCTCGCTGTCGGCGTGGAGATCAAGCTCGTTGGCCGCGGTACTGGCCACCGGTGCAGGGGCCTCCTCGCGCTGTGGTGGCGGGGTCTCACCCATAGCCGTTGACTCTTGCGGCGGTGGCGAAGTGTCGCCCGACGCCGGTGCCTCACTCGGGGGTGGCGAGGTACCGCCGGATGCCGTTGCCGGTGCCTCACCCGGGGTTGGCGGGGTGCCGTCGAATGCCGTTGCCGGCACCTCGCGCGAGGATGGCGTTGTGCCACCGGATACCGTGACCGGCACCTCGCGCGGGGTTGGCGTTGTGCCACCGGATACCGTGACCGGCACCTCGCGCGGCGGTGGTGGAGTACCGCCCCTAGCCGTCACCGGCACCTCACGCGGCGGCGGCGCTGTGCCGCCCCTGGCCGTCACCGGCACCTCACGCGGCGGCGGCGTGGATCCGCCTGTTGCCGTGACCGGTACCTCGCGCGGCGGCGGCGCTGTGCCGCCCCTGGCCGTGACCGGCACCTCCCGCGGCGGTGGTGTGGAGCCGCCTGTTGCCGTGGGCGTGGGCTCTCTGGGCGGTGGTGGCGTGCCGCCCCCACCCCTGCCAAACATTCCGAACACGGCCTTAACGCCCATCATGGCCATCGTAAACATGGCGCGCACGATATAGAAAACCCAGCTCAGGCCCGAGAAGATGCCGCCCCAGAGTTTCATCAGGAGTCCCGTCTTCGGGCCACCGGTGTCGGCCTCCGCGCTCACGCCTTCAATGCGTTCAAACGCCGGATTGACCACCACCGACCCGTCGTCCGCAGTCTCGATGTAAAACTGTTTCTTCGCGCTGATACAGCCCAGCGGGATAATCAGCAGGGCCATGACCGTCGCCACACCGGCGCCGTACATCAGACTGATCGCCATGCCGTTGAAGATCGGGTCGTCGATGATGGCAAAGGCACCCGCCATGAGGGTAAGCGAGGTAATAAAGATCGGGCGCATACGCAGTTCCGCACCCCTGACTGCCGCCTCGGCAACCTCTTTGCCCTGCGCGACCTCGAGTTTGACGAACTCGACAATCAGGATCGACTGGCGCACGATGATGCCGCCGAGCGCGATCATGCCGATCATGGAGGTTGCAGTGAACTCGGCGCCCATGATCCAGTGTCCCGGTATGATGCCCAGCATGGTGACGGGTATCGGTGACATGATCAGTCCCGCCAGTGCAAAATTCTTGAACTCCCAGACGATCAGGCCGTAGATCAGTATCAGCGCGGCCATAAAGGCACCGCCCATATCCCGGAAGGTCTCGTAGGTGACGGTCCACTCGCCGGTCCATTCATAACCCGACTGGCTCGGATCGGCGCGCGAGCCGATGAAGGTCCATTCGCCGGGCTTGCCGAGGATGGTCTTCGGCATGGTCTCCATTGTTACGCCGTCCGGCGTGGTGTATTCATTTACCAGGTCCTCGATACCCAGCATGCCGTAGATGGGCGCACCCAGTCGGCCTTCCATCTCACCGACGACATACTCGATCTCGCGCAGGTCCTTGGTATAAATGACCGGTTCTTCATAGCCTTTCTTGAACTGGCCAAGCTCGGAGAGCGGTATGGTCCTGCCATCGGCGGTTGGCACCGGCAGGTCGCCGAGCCTCGAGATCTGTGAGCGCACGGACAAGGGAACCTGCATGAGTATGTAGGTAGGTTCAAGTACCGTGCCGCGCTTGATGTCGCCCAGTTTGAAACCGCCCATGGCCATGGCGAGCGTGCCGTTGATCGTGTCGACCGAGACTCCGCGCCGCACGGCCTTCTCGGTATCCACATCGAAGCTCCAGTATTCATAGGGCTCCGCCATGTAGGTGTCGACATCAACGACATTCTCGACCTGCTCGAACATGGCCATCAAGTCAGTGGCCACCTGCCGTCGTGTTTCCGCGTCCGGACCATACACCTCGGCAACGACCGTCTGCAGGACCGGCGGTCCGGGCGGCATCTCCACCACGGCGACGCGGCCGCCCATGCGATCGGCGATCGGCTTGAGTAAATTGCGTGCGACAACCGCGAGTTCATGACTGCCCCGTTCACGCTCTTTCTTGTCAGTCAGCATGACGAGCAGGTCGCCTTCCCACGGTTTCTGTCGCAGGTAGTAATGCCTGACCATGCCGTTGAAGTTGAACGGCTGGGCATTGCCGGCATAAGTCACCACTGCGGTCACTTCGGGTATCTCGCGCATGGCCTCGGCCATTGCCAGCGTGACATTCGCCGTATCCGGCATCGCCGTGCCTTCCGGCATGTTGACGATCACCGTGAACTCGGGCTTGTTATCGAAGGGCAGCATCTTGACCGGGACATGCTGCGTATAGAATGTCACGCACAGCAGGGCAGTTAAGGCGATAATGCTGACCAGGAAGGTCACGCCCAGTTTGCGGTTTCTAATCAGCGGCATGATGATCGGACGATAGAGGCGACTGATTCGCTCGTGGGTTTTCTTCTCTTTTTCCTCCGCCTTCTTCAGCGCATTGAGCCTGGGCGCCACCTTGACTGCAAACCACGGGGTGAACACGAATGCCGCGATCAGCGAGAAGAACATGGCCGAGGAACCCAGTACCGGGATCGGACGCATGTACGGTCCCATGAGACCGCTGACAAAGCCCATCGGCAGCAGTGCCGCGATGATGGTAAAGGTGGCAAGGATGGTCGGGTTACCCACCTCGCGGACCGCATCGATGGCCACCGCGACACTGGTCTTGCCCTTCATCAGCCAGTGCCGGAAGATATTTTCCACCACCACGGTCGCGTCATCGACCAGGATACCGATGGAGAATATCAGGGCGAACAGGCTGACGCGGTCGATGGTGTAGTCCACCATCATGGCCCACCAGATGGTCAACAGGATCACGACGGGAATGATCGTGATCACCACGAACGCGGCGCGGTAGCCGAGGCCAATCAGGCAGAGAATGGACACGATGACACACGCTTCCATCATGGCGCCCAGCAGGTCATTCACCTTGTCATTGGCAGACTTGCCGTAATCACGCGTCACCGCGACGTTGACATTGGCGGGTATGAAACCACTCTCTCCTCTCAGTGCTTCAACCTCGGCGAGAATGGCCTTCGCCACATCAACACCATTGCTGCCCTCCTTCTTGGCGATGGCAATGGTGACGGCCGACTCGCCGTTCGCCTCGTCCGTATCGCCGCTATAGGCCGGTCCGGTAAAAAATGTGACCAGCTGCTTCGGGTCGGCGGATTCCTGGCTGACACGCGCCACGTCGCGCACATAAACAGGCGCACCATTTCGAATACCGATGACCAGCCGGCCGATCTCCTTGGCATTGGTCAGGAATGAACCGGTTCTGACCTCGAAAGACATGCCACTGGATTCAACATCACCCGCCGACTGCTCAGCGTTAGCGGTCTGGATCGTCTGGGCCACCTGCTGCATGCTGATGCCGTAACCGGACAGGCGTTCCGGCATGACCTCGACCTTGACCTGGTCTTCCCGGCCGCCGACGATAAAACCCTTGCCGACATTTTTCACCCCGCCGAGTCGCTGCAGCAGGTCGAGCGCAAGCAGTCGCAGCGAGCCGTCGTCCACATCGGCGGACCAGAGCGTAAGTGTGACCACGGGAACGTCGTCGACGCCGACCGGCTTGACCAGTGGCTGCGATACATCCGGTGGGATCTTGTCCAGGTTGGACTGCAGCTTGTCATGGACCTTGACGAGCGACTCACCCATGTCCTCGCCAACCTTGAAGCGTACCGTCACTATCGACTGGCTACGCATGGTCCCCGTGTAGGTGTGACGTACACCGGGGATTTCCAGCAACAGGCGTTCCAGCGGTTCCGTTACCAGGCTCGCTACCTGGTCGGCAGTGGCGCCCTCGTAACGGACGAACACATCGATCATCGGCACCGAGATCTGTGGATCTTCCTGGCGCGGGGTAAACAGCAGGCCGACGAGGCCGACCAGCAGCGCCACCATCAGGATCATCGGGGTAACAGGTGAGGTAATGAACAGCCTGGCCGTTCGGCCTGCGATGCCGAGCGAATGAGCATCGTAGTTTACAGGTGTGGAAAACTGCTTTTCTTGATCAGCCATACTGATTATTCCGCATTATGC